>JAUWBL010000142.1 GCA_030601715.1 Candidatus Geothermarchaeota archaeon
CGAACCAGTAGAGGAGAAAGAGGGAGAATGCTAGAGTGGATGCGAGGAAGAATCTCTGGCTCGACTCCATTTTTCCCCTGCCTTTGAGGACCAGGACGATGCCAGCGAGACTCATCAGGATTATGTGGGGGTATCTTTGCAGGTACTCTATGCGAAAGTTGGTAGCTAGAGTAATGGGATTTGCGCCTGGAGGGGATGCGATCTCTGACAAGCCTGCCTCTGCACTCGCTCCCGACTGGACGTAGCCGACCGTGAGAGCCTCACCGTAGATCAGCTGGTTCAGCACAGGTATGGACGTGAGTGACAGTATGCCGACCAGGATGGCTACCAATAGGTATCGGATCTTCACGGTGTCTCTCGTTGCCAAGGCAAAGAGTATCACGATGATGGCTGCGACGACGTATTCGTACCGCAAGAAGATGGTTGCTGACATCAGGATTGCCGTGGCTACGTACCACTTCAATTCCCCCGTTTTCAGGGCTCTTGTCGCGCCATAGAGACTGGCGATGTACCCGGCCAGGGCGGGTACGTTGGCGAGGATCGTGCTACTCCAATACACAAGTGATGGAAAGAACGCCAGGAGCCCGCTTCCGAGCAGGGCAACCCCTTCGCTGCCGAACGCCTCCTTCAGCAGAAGGTAGAACCCCACCACCGAAACCGAACCCAGCAGCGCTGTCAACAGGAACGGGGCCAGTTCACCCAGTCCGAGGCTCGCACCGTAGAGTAGGTACCTTCCCAGGTACCCGACCGGAACGATCTTGCTCCTGTCTTCGTGGAGCGATGCGGAGGCCTGCCTGGTGAAGAGGTCGTACTCGAACAGGTCGTTAAGGGGCTCCTCCATCACGAAGGCCCCGTTTTCCAGAAGGTTGGCCGAGACAAGAAGCGTCTCTCCGACATCGGGGTGCACGTACCCCCCGCCGGTCGCCAGGGGCACGTATGAGTACGCCAGAAATCCGAGGAGAGCGAAAGAAAGAACCAACATGAAGGGGCGGGCGTAGATCCCATCAAGCGACAAGCTTCCTATCACCCCCTCGGGCCACGAGCTGGGTGCAATACGTTGCTGATCATCCCGGCTCTGTCACCTCATAGATGTAGACCAGTGTCCGACGCAAAGTAACTTGTTCGACGACCGTTAGGTTCAGTCCGATTCGCGGAAGCAAAGTGGAGAGATCGAGGTTCGTTTCGTGCCACGGCAGCTCCATCAGGAAAACTCTGTATCCATCGTCAAGGAGTTTCATTGTGATCTCGAGAGCGAACTGCTGTTTCGTCTGGTTCCCAATCCGATAGTCGTCGAGGTTGAGCGTGGGCCTGGAAATCACTCCCTTTGAAACGAGGTTTCCCATGATTACGCTAGAAATCGGTAGCTCACCCGCTACTTCGTCCACGCTCTTCCAGAACCGTTTCTCCTCCATGGTGTCAGACAGCCCGAACTCTCCCCACACAAGATAGTTCAGATTGCTGGAGACGAGCCCAGCCAAGACTAGGAACACCAGTACAGGACTCCAGGTCTTCCTGAGCCTGCGATGTGAGAGAATCGACCCCATGAAGAAGAGTAGCATCATGTATACGGGGAGCAGTAGCCTCGTGTAGGATACCCCAAACCTCTCCGTGTCAAAGGAATGAAAATGGGCGTTTAGCACAAAATAGCCCAGAAGCGCTGTTGTGAGCAGAAAGGGGATCGCTAGCGAAGGACGGTTCGGTTTCTCTCCTTTTAGGAAGACCACAATCCCGGCCAAGATGAGGGGTAGAGGCGCAAAGTACAATCGGATGAGATGCTTGTAGACGTTGCTCAGTATGAGGCTTCCGTTCGGCTCGATGAGATGTCTGAACGTTCTCTCGAAGAGGCTCTGAACAGGACTGGCTTCTGGGGTCCAGCTCCAGGGACCGACGGTGTATCCTGTCGCCAGCGGTCCACCATAAAGCGGGATGTTCGATGCGGCTATGGCAGACAGAGCCACAGCGAAGGAAGCGACTGACAGGGCAACCTTAGATCTCTCTCCCCTTCGTCGATATGTGAAGTGAAGGGCTACGAGGAAGGCTGGCACAATAAACTCGTATCGGAGGAGAAACGAAACCGACAACAGTGCAAGAGATAGCAGCCAGTTCTTCTTGCTCGCACCACCGTGCGATGTTCGGCTTATGAGGAGGAGCCCTGACATGAAGTAGGCGAAAGCTGGGATGTTGTTGAAGAGCATGTTGCTCCAGTACACCATGGGGTATGAGAGTGCGAATGTCAGAGCGGTCGCTGCTCCGATCGCGAAGCCCCACCTGTCCTTGACGAAGTAGAAGAATGCAATGACTACTGCAACGCCGTGGAGAGAAACCAAGAAAAAGGGGCCCTGTTCTCCCAAGACGAACGACGGGGCGTAGAGATAGTGGGTGAACACTGAATGCACGGGGACTATCTTCCCAGCCACATATGTGGTGCCTGGAGGGACGAATGGAGGCTGCGAGAAAGCATCGTTCAGGGGCTGTTCGACGAAGGGTGTCCCTTTCTCGAATATGCTCCTCGCGATGACGTAGTCCCCATGTTCCTCTGGATTCAGAAACCAGTTGCCCCCTGTGATGCTCACGAAGGAGTACAGAACGAAAAGAAGAAGCGCCACCAAGAGGGGGAATAGGATCTTCATTTTCGGCCTAGGCATTTTCAACAATTGCCCTCTACCCCAACTCGACGCATCGGACCGGGTTCCACACGTTTCTTGGCCTGCCTTGTTATACTAACGACGATGAAGAAAGGGGAACCACCGTTTGAAAGGGGCTCCTACTGTGCGCTCGCATACACCTCCATCGTCATGCGAGCGATCTTGTCCCAGGAGAAGTCTCTGGCGCGCAGCCGAGAATCTTTGCCTAGTTTGTTCAGAACGCTCGGGTCTGTCATGATGGCGGATATTCTCTGCGCCAGGTCATTGGGGTCGTTGGGTTTTGCCACGGCGATGGAATCCCTGACCATCTCTGGCAGACCGCCGACCTGTGTGACGAGCAAGGGCTTTCCGAAGGCGTGTGCAGCCGACGCGACGCCGCTCTGCCCGTGGAATCTCTCGTAGGGCAGCACCACGAGGTCGGCTGCTTGGAAGAAGTAGGTCGTCTTCTCTGTCGGTATGAACCAGGGATAGAGTCTGACATCGCTTTTGAGATCTGGTGGGATTCTCAGGAGGTATTCCAGGTGTTTCCAGACCTCACCGGCCACGATCAGGAGGAGGTCGTCCACCTGCCTCTTCGCTATCCTTGTTGCCTCTAGGAGGGTTCTCAGCCCTTTGTACTCTCTTATGTTTCCGAAGAAGAGCAGAACCCTCTTCTCGGGGGGTATGTTGAGTGCCCTCCTGGCTTGTCTCCTCGGAACTTTCCGACGAAGCAGAACCGTGAGCGGTCCGTGGGGTACAACATGGATCCTCTCTTCCTCCAAGCCGAATACGGCCATTGCCTCTGCCTTGTTCACACGGCTGTGGACGATGAACCGATTAGTCATTTCCATGATCACCCGGCTTGCCAGCATGTCTACCCGGCTGCTTTCGTGAGGGAGAACGTTGTGCAGGGTTAGGATAGACGTCGATCCCCGTCTCCTTGCGAGGGACATCATAGGGGCGTAGATGATGGACAGGTATGGAGTCCACCAGTGGAGGTGTAGTATTGCGTTTGGCTTTAGCGCGGGTGTGAGCCAGGAAGGGGGGCTTCTGTAGGAGATGCTTCCGGTGATCCTCAGTTTCGAGTCCTTGGGGATGTGGGCTGCGAAGGGAGGCATCTCGGTCGTTCGTCCGGGGTAGAGGCTTGTCGGATAGAGCTTGGACAAGGGGCTGAATTGCACGGGCGTCAGGCGGCTCACGGCTGTGGCGAGATGGTAGCAGTAGAGGCTTAC
>JAUWBL010000133.1 GCA_030601715.1 Candidatus Geothermarchaeota archaeon
GGTACGTCGTTCGAAGAGTTTGTCAGGCTCCGCCACCAACAGCAGAGCGCCCAGCAGGACTATGGCCAGGAAGAAGCCGATGAGGGTTGTGGAGACGCCGAATTCGCCGAAGATGCTTGACGAAAGAGCAGACAGATCCACATCAGGTGGGATTGCTACATCTGGATTCGGCACTTCTGAAAGTATCAGTAGCACCATAACGATGGATCCAACCGTCACGAGGAGAGCGGAGGCTACGGTCGTTCGGACGTCGATCATGCCTCTCTTTGAGATTTCGCGATAACTAACCATCACGGTGAGCACAGCCAAGATGATCGCTGTGCCCACGAATTCGGCCAGCACGAACACTGCAACGTAACCGGCGTTGACGAGGAAAAGCAGCATGGAAATCGATGTGAGGAAAACGGTGAAGTTCAGCACGCTGTGCATCACGTTGTCTGCTTCCAGACACACCACAGCAGACACACTGGCTATCAGCGCAAAGGCCAGATGCAGCAGTTGCTCTGCTCCTATCATCGACGTGGAGACACCGCCTTCAAGGATGTCATGGCTCGCCCCAGCTGTTGAGGTTGGCTGTCTCTCATGTCAGGAGACCTCCTACGAAGAAGGCAAGGACCAGGTTGATGAGGGAGAGAGGCATCAGATACTTCCAGCCCACCCTTATGACATGGTCTATCCGGATCCTGGGGAAGATGGCGTTGAGGAAAACTATGAAGAAGGCGATGATGACCTGCTTCGCAAACATGATAAGGTAGGGGGGCAACGGGGTGGGAAAGGGTAGAGTGTAACCACCTAGGAATATGGCGGCGAAGTAGGCCGATGTAATAAGGATCTTGGTGCGGTCGGCCATCATCATCAGCAGGAAATTTATCCCGGTGTACTCTGTCAGCGGGCCGAGGACGATCTCCTGCTCGCCTTCTGGAATGTCAAAGGGCTTACGCTCAAGTTCGGCTAGCAGAGAGATGACGAAGATTATCGCCCCGAGAGGTAGCAGAAAGAGATACCACACACTGTTCTGCGCCTCAATGATGTCGATGAGGTCAAAGGATCTGGCGAGGGCGAAGACGGAGGCAACCGAAAGGAAGAGGGGAATCTCGTACGCGAGGAACTGGTAGGCAATACGCAAACCTCCGAAAAGGGTGTACTTGTTGTTGGCCGACCATCCCACGAGCATGAACAGGAGGGGATAGAGGTAGAAGATGGCCAAGACCAAGAGTCCACTGGCCTCGTAGTGGGTTACGAACACGTTGGGCCCAAAGGGAATTACGAATATGGGGACCGTTGCCACGATGACCATAAGCACAGGCAGGGCTCGGAACAGGAAAGCATCTGCCCGAGAGGGCACTATGATCTCCTTTTGGATGAACTTCAACATATCGGCCAGGATCTGCATGACACCTCCAACCCGTCCCACATGCAATGGGCCGTACCGCAGGTTGACCCTTGCTATCACTTTCCTCTCGAACAGAATCAGGAAGTACAAGACCCCCTCAATCGCGAGCAAACCCGGGAATACCACTAGATAGAAGAGGCGGTCGAGACCGGGCACAGCAACGCCAAAGGACGCGAGAAGTCGATTCAGCCCTTCTATGATGGCTGAGAGCGGGTCCCACATCTCAGAACCCCACGAGTCTCCAGTCACGCTTCACGTGGCGAGCGTCTACAAGAGACTGTCATGTGTCGTCCCTTGCCGACACAACCCCGTAGACCCTCTCGATTGTAACTATGATCACGGGCATGGTCACGAGAAGAGTTCCGACGAACGCGAGACCAACAATCGCAGTTATCGCGGAAAAGTTGGATGTCGCCCAGAGGAAGAGGAATATGGCGGCCGCGTCGAACACAGCGAAGATGACAATCAGGGGGTAGTACTGGAACTTGAAGGATGACCAAGCTTCCCCGGGAGCGGGGTCTTCACCGCAATCAAAGGTCGATTTTTTGGCACCAGAAGGTTTCCTGGGCGAGTACACATATCCCGGAACCAGAAGAGCGCCGACGAAAGCGAAAACCAATGCCACTGTAACCACAAGCCAAGCGACACTCAGCATATCGCCGCCTCCATATTCTCAACAGGTCGATCTAGGATAGTAGGATGGAGTCAAGAGCCTCATACCCAACTGCCAATATTTATCCCTTCAGTAAGGGAGGTGCGGCAGCGGAGAAGATCCGACCTATGCCGACTTCAGCGTCATTTCGAATCAGCAGGAGACGATAGGCAAGGTCGTTAAGCCTACGAGCTGAGCTGTCTGTGCGGAGCCTGGAGTTGCTGTAGGATACGTTTACCGAACTGGGTTAGCTCACAGGGTTCCTCTGATGTGACCAAGCCCAGTCCCTGAAGGATTTCCAAGTGCAGACGGAATCGGTCCTCAGTTGTCGTACCGGATTTCTCATAAAGCTCCTCACGGCTTATTCCCCCTGTCTGAGCGGCCACTGCCTCCACCATCTGTCTCTGGTAGAAGTTTCTGTCGACGCTAGTGAGTGCTTGTATCCTCTTGATCTCATCCTTCGGAAGCATCTCTCGGCACGAACACTGTCATAGTTGCTGATGAATAATACTCGTCATTTGAAAAGCGCTGCGTCGGTCCGTATTGTGTTGGTGAAATAGGATGGCTGGCGAATCGTGCGACGAATGCGGGGAACCAGTCTATGTCCAAGGCGTCAGAAAATGCCGTGAGCATGCGAGAACGGAGACGTTCGCTGGGAAGAGCTATGTGTTCTACTTTGAGGGCACAAGAATCTGGGCCTCCCAGACGGCGCGGAAACTCAGAAAGGAGGGGCTGATGGTCATCGAGGTTCACGACGCTTACGCTGGCGGCGCAGAGCTGTGGGTTCGCAGGAGAAAGGAATAGAAGGCATGCACGCCTGGGGCGCAGGGATTCAGAAGGAAAGTGTCAACTCGTCAGTTGCTGGTTTCTCTATTTGAAGACTCTCATGCTCCCCGACGCGGCTCTGGACGCTTGTGAATGCGGGGAAATCCCTGTGAACTCAGCTAGGAGAGCCCCATGAGGCTATCTGCTGGCGAGTGTATGGGATGTTTCCGGCACACGGTTCGGCATCAGAGCTAAGTTCCTGTCTTGTCGTAATGGCTAGCATGGAGACATTTGAGTGCATCAGGAAAAGGAGGGCTGTTAGAGAATTCCGAGATTCACACGTCCCGCAGCAGGCTCTCATGAGGATTCTGGAGGCGGGACGCCTGTCGCCGAGTTCCAAGAACACTCAGCCTTGGCATTTCATCGTTATCAGGGACCGAGAGACTTTGAAGACCCTTGGTGGTCTATCGCCGACGGGACGACACATATCGGGGGCGCCTTTGGCGGTCGCCATCGTCATGGATCACGCAAAGCTGCCGGAAATCGACGGAGCCAGAGCGGCCCAGAACATGGTTCTGGCAGCATGGGAGGCTGGTCTGGGGACGTGCTGGATAGCCAACTGGGATGAGGTGAGGGTCAAGAAGCTCCTCGGTGTGCCGAAGGATCTGGATCTGCTTACGATATTGCCCTTTGGATTTCCGACTGTACTGACGGTGCGCAGGAAAAAGATGAGGAAGCCTCTCGGTGACATCACCCACGCTGAGATGTTCAGACGGCCACTCCAGGGGTTTGCTTCAGATGCTTAGCTTCTCATAGTCTAGCACTTCCGACGGTTAGAGACACCTCCCACAACAAGGCAGGAGCGTGTGACTCGCCTTCTCCGCCGTAGTTCTCGCATTCCACGGGTGATGTGCGGCGTTATCGGGGAATGTGTGGCGCTAAACATCGAAACCCCCCCGCGAAGCAGAGGCAGACGATCCTGCCCCACCGATCCTTCTCTAGGAGGCTGCTTCTCTCGCCGCAGTGGCTGCATCTAGGGGAGGACACGTCTGCTCCACCATCCACCCCCGCGGCGCCTAGATAAGCGGTAGGGGGCAGTCCCGTCCCTCGGCCACAACTTCAGTGCTGCTATGTTGCGTTGCTCATCACTCTCCTGATTTCGAGTTCCGTTCTCGCTTTCCATCCATCAGGAACCCTTATCTCCCTGACCATGATGCGCCTGTTCTCTTCGAACTCCCTCACCATCTGTGGAATGTCATGGAGGACGACATCGGGT
>JAUWBL010000104.1 GCA_030601715.1 Candidatus Geothermarchaeota archaeon
CTGCGGCGCTGTTCCTCCAGCTCCTTCTCCACCTGCAAGTTCTGCCGATCTAGCACTCGGTGATCAGACTTCAGCTCCCGGTGCAGCCTCACTACTTCTGAGAGCCGTTTCACCTCATCTTCCATCTCAGGAAGCTCCCGCGAGATCTCCTCGAGGCGCTTCTCCGCCTTCTCCTTCCTCTTCGAGGCCTCCTCGTGGGCGTCCTTCCTGCGGCGCTGTTCCTCCAGCTCCTTCTCCACCTGCAAGTTCTGCCGATCTAGCACTCGGTGATCAGACTTCAGCTCCCCCGAAGCATCCACGAAGGCCTCGATGTTCAAGAGGGTGGTCACGGCCCGAATCCTATCCGCCCTCTGAGCCGCCTCCAGCTTCCCCAGCTCCTTCTGCTCCACCATGCAACTGTTGAGAAGAGCGTCGCTGTCGATCCCGTGGAGATCCTCCTCTATCCGGAAGTTGACGTCGTTGTAGCCCCGGATCCTCTCCTTCCTCCCATCCTTCTTCGTGATGACGAGCTCGTGGTGGTTGGCGCCCTTCCGCCGCAACACCCGCCGAACCCGGTACAGATTCTCGTCCACAACGAACTCGAGCTCCACGAACCCCTCCGGCAGGCTATAGTTGATGAGGTCCTCGTTGGCGGCCCTCTTCTTCGGCTTCAAGGCCAACCCATAGAGCGCATAGTGTATGGCTTCCATGATGGTGGACTTGCCGCTCTCGTTCCTTCCGTGGATCAAGAACAGCCCATCAGGAAACACGAGGGGCTTTACTAGATCGAGCCGCTTGAACCCCGCGGCCTTGAGAGAAACGAGTTTGAACACTAGCCCTCGCCCATGGCGTGCTTCTCGTATCGGCCTCGGGCCAGCTCCAACGCCCTCTCCCACAATGGGCGCTCCTCCTCGTCGGCCAGCTCGATAAGCCTCGCACCTCTAGAGACTAGCTCCTCCTCCGGCTTCAGGACCGTGGAGACGACCCGCTCAAGCCCCTCTATGACGGGAACGATCTTGTCGAGATACTCAAAGTAGAAATTCCTGCTATCCCCCTCCCTCGTCAATCGCACAAAGTCGATCTTCACATAGTCCTCGAAGGGCATCTCCCCCTCCAGGACAAGGCGGAACAACCCGTCCTCCACCGCCTCCGAACTAACCATCTCCAGAAGCCGCTCCGTTGGCCTCGCACCCGCCAACTCCAAGGTGTCTACCCTGACTTGCCTGATCGGCTGAGCCTTCGTCTCGACGTGCCTAACCTCCACGTCTTTCCCGTCAACCTCCAAATAGAAGAAGCCCGTGACGTTGTCGGCCTCCCCGAAGTCGAACCGCTCCGTCGCCCCCGAATACAGGATCCAAGAGTCCCCCAACCTCTTCTCCACCGGCACGTGGCTGTGGCCCATCGTCTATAGATCGATTTGGGAGTTCTTCCGCATGGAGGCAGGGTCAATCATCGCCTCCACCATGTAGCTGGGAGCTATGCTCCGAATCCCGCAGTGCAGCATCGCTATGTTGAAATCCCCCTCCCCAGGTACCTCCAAGCCTTCCAAGGGATCCATGTCCGGATTGAGGCGCCTGTCCATCGACATCCCCGCCACGGACACCTTCACTCCTTCAACCTTCACCACCTTGGAGCCAAACCCCGAAACGTCCTCGAAGACGGTGGCCAAGCCAGCCTCCTGCAAGACCCCGTGGGGTGAAGCCCCCTCCCCAGCTGACGCCGGACCGTCGTGGTTCCCCGAGATCACAAAACACTCGATTCCGGCCTCCTTCATCCTGGTAAAGGCCTCCACCACCCGAGTCCGGGGCGGGTTCCGAGGCATAACCTGGTCGAAGAGATCCCCAGTGTTCAAGTAGAGGTGAACCTGGTTCTGCAAGGCGAACTCCACCGTCTCCATCCACGCCTGACCGATTCGCCTCCTCCTCTCCGCCAGCTTCCACCCCAGCCTCTGACTGTAGTAGTTGAGATGGTTGTCCCCCGTCAACACGATCCTAAGCGTCATCCGTCACCACTCCGAACTCATCTCGCCCTCCCGAACCTCCTCAATGCTAGTGTCGCCCAGCGACGAGCTGACCCGAGACGCCTTCATCGCACCGCGGAGGGCCGCCACCACGTCGATTTCGGCGCCCCCCTCCCGGGTCTTCCGAGGACGCACCTTCACCATCACCGGCGCCTTGGTGATCTCCCCGACGACGATGGCCTCGCCCGGATTCAACCCGGGAAGGTCGTCCAAGAGGTCCTGACTCATCCTCTCCGAGCTCTCCGACACCGCAAGCTGGTCCTTCGGGTTCGTCAGTTTCATGATGATCTGGCTGTTGCACTGGCTGAGGCTGTCAGGATTCACCTTCGACGGCCTCTGACTGATCAAGACCAAGAACACGCCGAACTTTCGCCCCTCAGCCGAGATCCTCTTTATGATGCTGGAGGAATGCATCTCCAGCTCGGGCGGGATGAACTTGTGAGCCTCCTCCACAAAGACGAAGACGGGAAACGGAAACCCCCCCGAAGAGACCGCATCGTAGACGCCCTTCAGAAGCCGGGAAGCGACGTAGTCCATGCTGATGTCGGTCAGACCCGACAGATCCAGAACCGACACGTGCATCGGCCGCAAGACCTCCTCAACAGGCGTAGTGGTCGTCCCGAAGACCCCCAGACGCGCCAAACCCTCAGCGTATTTGGACGCCGAAGCCGCACGACTAGCCCGTTTCTTGTCGTCCTCGTCCCTCGAGGCATCCTCCAAGACCTCGAGCAGATCTCGCGGACCATACTGGACCCGTTCCCCAAGGACCTCCAAGGCCTCCTCCAACGCTTGCCGGATGTTCACCCATTTGCGAGATATGCCGGCCACATCGCATATCTCGTCAAACCCCAGGTCGGAAAAGGCCATGGTATACTTCCTGAGGTCATGGATCTCCTCTTCAGCGTACCGCCCCGTGCTGGCCGGATTCCTGAAAACCGTCACCTTGTCATACAGGTCGTACCTCTTCTGCGCTGGAGTCTGGGAAAGAAACACGTAGTCGGCGTGGGGATCAAGAACAAGAACCGTAGCCCCCTTCTCCAAGAGTTCCTCGATCAGAACACCGCTACAGTAAGACTTCCCAGCACCAGTCTGAGCGATGATGGCAAGATGGCGCCTGAACCCTGACAGGTAGAGATATACTGGGACATCCGGTCGCGATATCAGCGAGCCGATGTGGAGACTTTCCTGCTTGGGGTAGGAGTAGAAGCCAGCCAGATACTCCTTTGCCGCTATGTAGACCGACCTCCCAGGGACGATGGCCCTTCGTGGAAACAGTATCGCTGGAGACATGTCCGAAATGTAGCCTAGGACCCTCGCCCTCCCCCAGGTTCGGACATCTTGGAAACCTGCCGCCCGGATCTTCCTCAGAGCTTCGATGTCGGTCTCCGCGCTGAGCGCATCGCTCACCGAGACAATGCGTTCCACCTGTGCCAACACATGGACATCCCTTAGTTCCCCCTCCACGACCTCTTGGGAATCTACGATGAGGTACTCCCACTTGGGAGGATACTTCTTCCTCTCCGAAGCGAAGAAGAACTCGCTGGAAGTAGCCTCCCCCACGATGATGCCGACCTCCTTCTCCTCATGGATACTTGACACGCCGATACCCCCTCTCGTGAATCAAGGTCAGATCCAGCAGCCTGCCCAAGGCTGGCGTATAAACGTAGTCCACCGTCCTCCGCCCCAGCCGCACCTCTTCATCCACCCGCTTCAACCATACATTATAGTTCCTCAGACCACCATAGCCCGCCACCAAGACCTCCAAGATAGGCGTCACATCTCCCGCCGCCGCCTTATGATCCCCACAATCCACCAGCTTCTCCCCACCACCAAGCATGGAGGACGGAACATCCACCCTCAGCGGCGTGTCCCTCGCATCCAACAACACATGGAACGAAACGATGGCCGGCATCTTGGGAATGCCGGAGAGGATTTGTGCGGATTCATCTAAGAACGAGTCGCTGTCTTCCGCCTCCGAAGCGGCCTCACTGAAGTTGCTCTCCGCGTATCTCCGTGGATTCTTTTGTAGCTGTCTCATCAACCTCTGCCTGCCCCTGTGCAATCCCAGCTGCAACGGCGTCGAATAACCCGCCTCACCCACGAAGTTCCTTATCATCTGATGATCGGGGCGCACCGCCTGAACCTCCGAAAGTATGTCGCTCAACCGATCCAGCAGCTCCCCATATCTTGTCCTCAATCTCTTGAAGGATCTAGCCGCCTGCAGGCGCCGGTCCAGGATCTCAGTGGGCAACCTGAGGATCCTGGCTTGGTCCTCCAAGTCCAACTTGTCCTTGACCCTGGTGAGCTCATCCGTTAGGATAAACGAGAGGAAGAGCTCCCTAAGGAAAGAAGCCCTACTCTCCTTGCTGACCCCCACAAGGAGGACCCCCCGATCAAGACAGGTCTCCAAGAGTTCCTGATACGTTTGAAAGTAGGTTACCATGAACCCCTTGTGGCTCTCGGCGACGTTGTCTCGGGGTAAGTGTAGCATTCGCCCGTAGAGGGAACCGTCGAGGAGAATCACACCGTCGGACAGCCCCCCTTCCTTCAATACCTTGAGAATCGCTCTGAACTCCTGCCACTCCATCTTGGTTCCAATAAACTCCCGGACGCGACGCGCCCTAGTCCCCGGGAAGAAGGCATCCGCCTCCAGGGTCCGGAACCTCTTCCGACCCCACAGGGCAACCGCCCTCGTCACATAGACGATGCTCCCACCAGCGAAAGGTCGGTAGGCTCTGCTCCCATCGACGGCGACGACGTCAGGGATATGTGTGGGAGGGTCCGGAAGAGGCCTCCAGTTCCTCGTCATCAACTCCTCCAGTTC
>JAUWBL010000136.1 GCA_030601715.1 Candidatus Geothermarchaeota archaeon
CTATGACATTATCATTTTGCAACGACATCTTGGGGAGCTACACTCTCCAATAGATTTCGGAGGAGAACACTCCTGGTGGTCAAGTCTTGGTCCCCGGTTCCACGTTGATGTATCGAGCGGAGTTCAGGGATCACACCAAGAATCTTTTTTCGGGTGTTGTGCTCGGTGAATGGCTGGGTGTCTCAGGCCCGGTCTTTCGTGAAGATAGGCTCAAGGCCTTCGCTCGATTTGGCTACCAGTTCTTCTTCCTCCCGAGATAAAGGCTCAAAGCGATCTGCGATATCGCATGCCCACCACAGAAACTCAGCATGACTGGGGCTCACTGCAGAGGTAACGGGCTTGGAGAGCACAAATCGGAGGGCAAGTGATGCCTCATCGCCACTGTCGACGGGGACATACCAGCACTTGGGCCACCTCTTTTTCTCACCCTCCCCCAGCTTCCTTTTGGCCAGTGCCTTTATCGCCAGTATCCCGACCCCCTTCTGCTGTGCTCTTGCAAGCACGGCTGGGCCAAAATTGCCTTGATGCCACGAGACCCAGTTGAAGGGAAAGAGGACACTATCAAAGTCAAACTGATCCAGTAAGGCGAGGGCTGCTTCCTCGGAGTGGGCCGAGAACCCTAGATATCGTGCAAGTCCCTGCTCTTGAGCCTTTACCAGTGTCTCCAGTGCTCCCTTGGGTCCGGTGATTTGAGCCACCTCCTCCAGGGTCACCACTCCATGGAGTTGATATAGATCGAAATAGTCCGTCTCGAGTCTTCGCATGGACTGATGGAGCTCTCTCAGAGCTTCTTTGCTGGTTCGCCCATCAGTCTTGCATGCGAGGAACACGGACTTGCGATAAGGCCTCAGAGCAGGCCCCAGTAGCTCCTCAGAATCAGAATAGCACGGCCCGGTATCAAAGAAATCCACACCCCGGTCCACTGCACGAGCTACTATCTGACTCACCCTCGAAGGCTTCTCACCCGTGGGCACTAAGCCCCCGACACCAACCACTGAAAGGACAGCGCCAGTCTTTCCCAGCATACGCCTTTCCATTTTCGTCTCACCTTCCTCGGATTCACCTCTGCCGAGAGATCTTTTCCAATTGAAGCTGGACATCTCATAACCGAAGTGTCTCCTTCTGCTTCAATATCATAGTCGGTCTGGTAGTGATCGTCAAGTCCTCTCCGGGAGTTGAGAGGAATCTGATCAGAAAGCCATCAGCTCTCCCATGGTATACCCTAGTAAACGGAGCCATAGGATCAGTCTGCGCCTAGATTTCGATCAGGCGGGAAGATCATATACGGGAATCTGGGCGCATTTCTCGGTCATCTCGAAAAAGGTTCTAACATCGTCCATCCCCCGGACCAGAGCGGGAAAAGAGGGAACGGCCTACCGAGAGAGAACATGTTGAAAGAAAAAATGCAGGTAAAAGCACCACTCAAGCATCTAAGGGTCGCCTGTCAATCCCTCCAAGCGGCCTCATGCATTCTACAGATTCACGGGCATTCCCCGCTGGGAGAGGTATTCCTTAATCTGTCTGATCGTGAATCTTCAGAAATGCACGATCGAGGCGACAAACACCGCACCTGCGTGTCCGTCAGCAATGGTACGGTAGAGGTGTTCAAGTTCTCCCGCGCCACCGGACGCGATGACCGGAAGGGTAGCTCGGTCAGCTATTGGCCTTGTCATGGGGATGTCGTAGCCGGCCTGCGTACCGTCGGTGTGCATGCTACTGGGCAGAATCTCACCAGCGCCGAGATCCTGAACCTTCCTTGCCCACTCTCTTCGGACATACTGATGGTTGAGCAGGGGGTGAGCGATCCCGGGTATGGTCACAAAATCCGCAGGAACTACCTTCGTGGTAAGAGAGCTAGACCGGACACGCCTTACAGAGGGTGAGGACGTCGGTGAGGTTGGCGGTAGCCAGGGCGACTACCGTATCAGCTGCCCCGTAGTAGATACGAAGTTCGTTGGAGTTCTTGTCCACCAGTGCTCCAGTGGGAAAGACCACTCCTGGTACATCGCCCACCTGCTCGTAGGGCGCGCTGGGACTCAGCACCCACTCCTCACTTCGATACATGAGTTTCCAGGGTTCGTCCAGATCAAGGAGGGCAAAACCGACCCGATACAAACTTCCGGAGGCAGCCACTCTGATTCCATGGTATATGATGAGCCATCCGTCCTTCGTTTCAATCGGCTGTGTTCCTAGGCCCACCTTGTGACAATCCCACCATCGAGGTCTTCTGGGAATCACTACGCGATGGTCTCCCCAGTGCTTGAGGTCGGGGGAAAAACACATCCAAATGTGCGCTTCACCCCTAATGATTGGCCGGTGAATGAGAGCATATCTACCGCCGAAGCGTCGCGGAAAAAGACACGCGTCCTTGTCCTCGGGCGGCAAGAGCGCACCCATCCGGTGGAAGGTCTGGAACTCTTCTGTCATCGCCAGGGAGATGAGAGGACCTCCTTTCGAGAAGGAGACATATGTTATTGCATACCTTCCCTCCTCGCTGAGGTAGACAATTCGGGGATCCTCAAGTCCGTACGGCTCCTCTTGGATCTTCTCATCGGGAAGCAATGTCGGTTGGGGTGCAACGCGCCAGTCCCCTCTCCCATCACTGCTTCTAGCTACCGTCAAATGGGAGAAGCCTCGCATGTCCTCCACCCGTACCAGGAGAAGTGTCTCCCCTTTGATCTCGGTGGCGCCGGGATTAAAAACGGCATTCGCGGGGTAGGACCAATCCGAGGGCGAGAGAATGGGGTTACCCGGGTAGCGATGGAACAAAGACCGAGGATTGATCATTCTACCTGATGCAGTCAACTTGACCCTCCTTTCCGTCACTCTCCCTTTGATTGGGGTATCGGGATGTCTGTCCCGCAATCTCCGAGCTCTCGGGGTTTCGATTGATTATAAATGGTTCTCAAACGACTGTCAATCACCCTACCAGAAGAGGTGACTCAAGGTAGCCAGGAGACTGGGCTGTCCGCGGTGGGATACTTGACCCCGAGCTCACTTCGCCTATAATATACTTGGCGTTCTAGGCACCGAGAGGTAAGTCATGATGGGTCCAGGGGCCAAGAGAAGAGCTCCCGTCTAGGAAAGACACACCACATACGCTCCCACTATCCCCTCCCCGGAACACATTCGACGAGAACCCGGGACTGTAAAGCTGCTAGCCAGTTGTTCGAGTCGAAGCTCGCGAGGATAAACCCAGAGCTTCCACCCAGTAGAAGATTAAACTAATCGAAAATCTGCTTTCTCTCATGAGATTGAAGTCGACCCCGCAACAGTACTAAACCAGGGGACGATTGGAGGCTGTGCGATGCACATCGGAATGATCTCTACCTATCCACCCACGCAGTGCGGCATAGCGACCTACTCATCCTATCTTGTCTCGAAGCTCGAGGCCCTCAACCCTCCGGCCACGGTGGACGTGATAAGTCCCTGTGGGGGCGGGGAGGATGACTCCTTTTCCTTATCCAGGGCTGACGGTTCTGACCTCTCGGAGCGGCTGTTCAATACTGTGGTCAAACTCAAACCAGACGTGGTCCATATTCAGCACGAGTACGGCCTGTATGATCCAAGCCGTGGCTTGGCTATCACACCTCTCCTCTACAGGCTTAGAGCTCAAGGTATCCCCGTGGTAGCGACCTTACACAGCGTCTACGAGACGTTCTCCGAGTACCAGAAGCTGGTGGTGGGAAATGTCTGTCACATCGCAAATGCCGTTATCGTCCATGAGGAGTATCAAAGTGAGAGCATTGCCAGAGCCGTTTCTTCCTTCGGTCACGTGCACGTGATCCCTCACGGTGTAAGAGTCATCGAGCCGGTAGGTAATGCCAAAGAGAGACTGGGAATGACGGGGAAGAAGATAATCCTTCTATGTGGATACTTTCGGCCCATGAAGGGCTTTCACCGCATCGTCTCTCTTTTCCCTCGCATTGTTGATCAATGCCCCTCGGCTCAGCTGGTGGTGGCCGGGGGACCACGGCGGGGAGGAGAGACCGACTATAGCCGGCATCTCTTGAGTCTCATCTCCTCCTCTCC
>JAUWBL010000016.1 GCA_030601715.1 Candidatus Geothermarchaeota archaeon
CTGGCCTCCATCTTCTCAAGGGGCGTCACGCATAGCATGATGAAGGCCATCTATGGGCCTAGAACCTTCGGGCTGTACATCTCCGCGCTCTATCAAGCGGGTGATATCATGCTACCTCAGTTGCCATCTTTCGGGGGACCAAAGCCCGTCGTTGTCCCTGTTGGAGTGGATCAAGATCCTCACATCAGACTTGCCCGCGATCTCGCTCGGAAGTACTCTAGGGATTTCGGCTTTTTACCTCCCAGCGCCACCTACCACAAGCTTGCTAAGTCCCTAACGGGCGACACCAAGATGTCTAAGAGGGATCCCATGAACCTTCTGACCCTCAGAGACGACTCGGAACTGGTGGAACAGAAGATTAGGAACGCGTTTACAGGTGGGAGAGAGACTGTTGAACTGCAACGGAAACTCGGAGGCATCCCCGAGATATGCTCTGTTTACGATACGTACCTGTACCATTTCGCATACGATGACAAGCTCGTACGCACCGTCTACGAAGAGTGTAGAGGGGGAGAAAGGATATGCGGCGACTGCAAGAACCAATCGATAGAGATAGCGAAGAAGTTCCTGCGAGAACACGGTCAGAAGAGAGAGGATAAGCTCGAAGAAGCTGAACAGCTCCTGGAGGATAGTAGGAGAAAGATGGTCTCCGATCTCTAGGTGTTAACCCCGGTGCATCAGTCAAGGTGATAAAAACGTGAGGGTGACAGCATCCCAGAAGAGGATCCTGCAGGTTCTCCGTCAGGTCAAGAGCGCTGACTTAGTGGGCCTAGCGGAGAGGGCTGGCATAGGAGCCGACCAAGCCCGAAGGAGCATTCAAGAACTAGCGGACAGCGATTTCGTGAAAGTAGAAAGGAGGGTCACGGACCACATTCGCCAAGGTGCAAATTTTGCGGTAGCTTCTGAGAAGGGACTGCCCGAGAGACAGATAGTATCCGCTCTAGAAAGGCTAGGAAAGCAGGCTCCTCTAGAAGCCGTGAGAACGGAAGCCAAACTCTCTGACGACGAATTCTCCGCAGGGCTGGGGTTCGCGGTCAGGAACAACTGGATCACATTGTCAAGGCCACAACAGGAGACGATGACAACGGCTACGGACCCGGCCACCGATCCCAGCGCCGAGGAGCTTCTCATTGGACGACTGGCTGGGGAACGCCCAGTGCTCCTAGACGAGCTCAGCGAGGTAGAGAAGGAGGGCCTAGAGGCGCTTCTCAGCAGGCCGGATTACGTGGAGTTGCAGCGAATGACCATCCAGATCGTCACCCTGACGGGGGAAGGTTTCAGACTGAGTGAGAGTATCGAGGACGTGCCGGAACTCGCGGAGGCGACCCTCCTCACTCCAGAGCTTATTAGAACAGGCAAATGGAAGGACGTAACTTTCAGACCATACGACCTCGACGCTCCGTCCTTTCCTCTTCCAGTCGGTAGGAGACACCCGCTGAGGGAGCTAATCGACGAGATCCGAGAGATATTCGTCTCCCTAGGGTTTGCTGAGACTGAAGGCCCTCTCGTAGAACTGGCCTTTTGGACCTTCGACGCCCTTTTCCAGCCTCAGGATCACCCTGCCCGAGATCTGCAGGACACGTTCTACCTGTGCGAGCCCGAGAGAAGGCGAATCAAAGAGACGGATCTGGTCGAGCGAGTTCGAAGGACCCATGAGAACGGATGGACTACAGGCTCGTCCGGCTGGGGTGGGAAATGGAGCCTGGAAGAAGCAGAGAGACTAGTCCTGAGAACACATACCACCGTCGTGACTGGCCGAAGAGTCTACGAGGTTGGCGAGAAACCACACAAGACCTTTACCATAGGAAGATGCTATAGAAACGAAAAGCTAACCTACAAGAACACAGCGGAGTTCCTACAAGTCGAAGGAATCATCATCGACAAGAAGGCGAGCCTTAGACACCTAATGGGGACTATCCAAGAGTTCTACCGGAGGCTGGGTGCGGAGAAGATCCGCTTCTGGCCCAGCTACTTCCCTTACACCGAGCCGTCCGTCCAGACGTCGGTCTACATAGAGAGACTAGGCACCTGGGTGGAGCTCATGGGTATGGGTATCTTTAGGCCTGAGGTCACCCTTCCCCTTGGCGTCAGGTGGCCCGTCCTCGCATGGGGCGGTGGGATAGAGAGGATAGCCATGATCCGATACGACATCGATGACATCAGGGAACTCTACAAGAACGACCTAGGATTGCTGAGGAGGCGCCCCGAACGCCTGCCCTGACCCTAACCGTCGATCGGCTTCCGAAGTTCTTGGGTAGAGCCCCGTCCTTCAAAGAGTTGGTGGAAAGAATCCCCTACATCGGGGTCAGCTTGGAGCATGTGCGGCCCAAGGAGATCAAGATCGAGTACAACCCCAACAGACCTGACCTCGGGATAATAACGGGCGTGGCAAAAGCCTACAACGGCATCACCCGACACGAGACAGGCCTTGTCTCATACGAGACGAAGGACGGAGGATATCAACTTAACGTCGACGAGTCCGTAGAGCCCGTGCGCCCTCACGTCGCGGGCGCTGTGGTGAAAAAAATTCCAATGGATGAGGAAGCCCTCAAGGACATCATCGCCCTCCAAGAAGACCTCCACCAGACCATCGGGAGATCAAGGAGGAAAGTCTCCATCGGTCTTCACAACCTAGAAGTAGTGAACTTCCCCGTTCACTACCGGGCCGTGAGTCCCGGTACAGCTGGATTCGTGCCCTTGGACCAAGAGGAGGAGTTGACGTGCGAAGAGATCTTGAAGAAACTGGAGACGGGCAGAAGATACGGCCCCATCCTCGGGGACAAGGACCTCTATCCACTCATTGTCGACGACCAACAGAAAATCTTATCTTTTCCTCCCATAATCAACTCGGAACTCACCCGGGTCGATGCTGAGACCGTTGATCTGTTCATCGACGTTACCGGGACGGACCTCCCGAGGATCCAAGATTCTCTGAACATCCTAGTTACTTCTCTTGCGGACTATGGAGCAGAGGTTTTTCATGTCGACGTCCGGGCTGGAGGGAACAGCTTGAAGACTCCAGACCTTTCGACACGGCGAATGAAGGTGAACGCCGGCTATATCGAAGACCTTCTGGGAGTAGACCTAAAGAGACAACAGATCATCGAGTGTCTAGAGGCCAGCCGGCTCGGGGCTTCTGCAACGGGGGGAGAACTCATGGTCGAGATCCCACCCTACCGCGCCGACATCATGCATCCTATCGACATCGTCGAGGATGTCGCGATCGGCTACGGATACTGGAGGATTGCTCCAGACATTCCCAAGACGTTTGGCCTAGGGAAGAGCCTGGATAGCTCCAAGCTGGAGAGGAGGATCTGTCACCTCATGGAGGGAGCCGGATTCATAGAGGTCATGAACTTCACCCTCTCCAGCTTTGAGAAACAGTTCACGAAGCTCGCCTTGAAACCGAAGGGATATGTCAGGGTTCACAGCCCCAAGAGCTTGGAGAACGAAATCATTAGAACCTGGATCATACCTGACCTGTTGGAGGTTCTGCGAGTCTCCAAGAAGGAGATCTATCCACAGAGGATCTTCGAGCTAGGCAAGACGATAAGAAGAGAGAATGGAGATGTTGTCGAGGAAGACCATCTCGCGCTCGCGATCACCCACAGCAAAGCCGGGTATTCTGACGTGAAGGCCCTGCTCGACAACCTGTCATCTCTCTTCGAGTTCGACGTTCGAGTGATGGAAACGCAACACCCCAGCTTCATCCCAGGAAGAGTGGGCCTACTTGTCTCGGACACGCGAGAATTCGGCATCTTGGGGGAGGTCTCCCCCGCAGTGCTAGAGAACTTTCAGCTTGACCAACCAGTGGCCTGTCTCGAACTGAGCATCTCTAAACTTCCCAGGAAGTAGATGTCCCCCAGCCTAGTTCACGCAGGCGTGGTGCCAGAGCACAACACAATTATGTCACGCAGAAGGATCCTCATTGTGCGCAGAGAGGATTCATGTCAGACGGCCCGCCTAGAGTCCGGAGCTGCCGGTTGATGAAAGGCCGGGTTTACCCAGACATGATACAAAAAATCCCTGCAAGGCCCGCGTGAGAGACCTGTTCTGAGCAGATGCATTCCGCTTGCTGTGAGGAGCAACGGGTTAGACGCGGGCGACAAATATCCGCGTAGACTGTCACTCTCTTGGACCTAGGCTCGCATGTGACCATTCATGGACCTCGAGGAAAGAGTTGAGCTCATCAAAAGGGGAACGAAGGAGATCGTGACCGAGAAGGAGCTCCAACACCTACTAGAAACAACCGAGTCGCCAAAGGCCTATTGGGGGTTCGAGATTAGCGGACCGATCCACCTAGGGATGGGCCTGGTCTGCGGAAAGAAGATCAGAGACTGCGTGGAAGCTGGGGTGGACTTCACCATCTACCTAGCAGACCTGCACAGTATGATAAACCGCAAGTTCGGCGGAGACTTGCAGAAGATCCGGAGGGCTGGAGAATACTTCATCCACTCCTTCGAAGCTTTGGGCCTAGGAACTGACAAGGTGAGGTTCCTGTGGGCTTCGGATCTGGCTCAAGACTACGGATACTGGGAGAAGGTCATGCAGGTTGCACGGAACGCTAGTGTCCGGAGGGTAGCCCGCGCGTTACCCATCATGGGCAGGGAGACGACCAGCGAAGATGTGGAGATGGCATTCCTGTTGTACCCCTGCATGCAGGTGGCAGACATCCTTGAGATGAACCTGGACATCGCCTGCGCGGGGATAGACCAGAGAAACGCCCACATGCTCGCGAGAGACGTGGCGAAGAAAATAGGGGTCAAGAAGCCCGTCAGCCTACATGGTCCCCTCCTCATGAGCTTGGCGAAAACAGGAGCAAAGATGGGGTTCGATGACGACCCCAGCCTCAGCGCTGAGATCTCGAAGAAGATGTCGAAGAGTCTTCCCCAGAGCACCATTCATATCCACGATTCGCCCTCGGAGATCCGAGAAAAGATAACGGGTGCATTCTGTCCACCCCGCGAGACCGACGAGAATCCCATAGTCCAGATTGCCCGCCACGTCGTGATTCCTGAGCTAGGGGCGCTGGAGGTCGACAGATCACCGAAGCACGGAGGACCTCTGACCATTGGAAGCTACAGGGAACTGGTCGACGCCTACGCTGGAGGTGCCCTACACCCCCTAGACTTGAAACGGGCCGTCGCAGAGTCCCTGACCAAAATTCTTGAGCCGGTGCGCAGGTATTTCGAGAAAAACCCGGAGCCACTACGAATAATGAGGAGTCTAGAAGTTACTCGATAGTCGCAGGTTGCGGTCAGGACACCACTCAGTTGCGCCCTCAATTAGATACGGTTTCCCGGAGCAGGCAAATGAGAAAGAGGACAAGACATCGAAGAAAGGAGGAGGAGATCCTGAACCAGCTGGCAGACCTGTTCGAAGGGTTGAGAAGGCAATCGGAGATGGGTAAGCCCATACTCGTGGAGGGCACAAAAGACGAACAGGTCCTCCGTAGGCTTCGGATACCGGGAGAGATACTGAAATACTCGGAACTGGGAGAGAGGAAAGTCATCAGTTTGCTTGAGGGATCAGGCAACAGGGTAATACTACTGACCGACTTCGACAAAGAGGGGAACGAGATAGCGGAGAGGGTCGAGGAAGCGGCTCTGACAGGAGGGTTCAAGATAGACAAACTGACGCGGAGGAGGCTTTTCGAGCTGGCGAGAAACATCACAAGTGAACTGGAGGGCTTGGGAAAGGTGGTCGAACGGCTGAGAAGACAACGCCTATTGGGAACGACTAGATCGAAGCCCACCCTTTGGCTCTGAGTGCCTCCAACGCCGGGAGCTTCTTGCCTGAGAGGTAGGTGATCAACGCCCCACCGGCCAAGCTGACGTATGAGAATCTGCTCTTCTCGATGCCTACTTTCCTGAGGGCTGTCACAGTGTCTCCGCCGCCAACCATGGTGAAGCCCTGGGAGGAGGCGACAGACCGAAAGATCTCCCTCGTCCCTGTCTCGAACCCCTGCCTCTCGTAGACCCCCGCCGGGCCCTTAACGACTACGGTCTTGGCTGAGCCAATAACGGTCGAGTAGGCTTTCGCAGTCCTTCGCCCTATGTCGAGGATCTGAGCATCCACAGGAAGCTCCTCAGCTCGCGCCTCCTTCCTTCGCCCTTCGTCCTCATAGGCAACATCGGCTGGCACGTTGACAACATCCCCGTAATCATCCAGCAGGGAGTCCACTCCTCGAAGAAAGCCAACGAAGCCTTTCGATTCGAGAAACTTCATTGTCTCTTCCCCCAACTCGTAACCCAGAGAAATCAACGACAACTCTCCGAGGACTCCCGCCGTCAGGACTTTGTCAACGGCGTTCCTCTCCAACATGAATTGCATTATCCCCAGACAATCCCCTACCTTGTTACCACCCAAGATGAACACGTTCGGCCTCTCCGGGTTCAGCGCTCTGTCTACTCCCGTCATTTCCACTTCCATCACCCTGCCCACCACTGAGGGAAGAACAGGTATGAAGCCGATCACTGACGCGTGAGCTCGGTGAGCGACCGAGAAGGCGTCGAACACAAAGAGGTTGCAGAGCGGGGCCAGCGATGTCACAAGAGAGGATTTGCTGTGCTCTTCGGCGCTTCGGGACTGAGTCTCTTCCTCCATAAACCGGATGTTGTCCAGGAGGAGGATATCGCCCGATTTCAGCATCTCGATCCCTCTCGTAGCTTCATCACCGACAAGGTCGGGGACATGGACCACGGGTCTCCCGATGTGTCCGCTCAATAAGGATGCGTGTTGCCCAAGGCCAACGAACGAGTGGCTTCCTTCCCTCCCCTGATGAGCCAAAACCACAGTCTTGGCCTTGTTGTCGGAGAGCTCCTTAAGGGTCTTGGCGTGAGCCCTCAGCCGCTCAGAATCCAGGATTTTGCCAGTTGCCACGTCGTAAGGTGCGTTTGCATCGATCCTCACCAAGACGGTTTTCTCCGCCACCCGGACATCGTTCAGGGTAGGCAGAGGAAGTCTCATAGCCCTCTGTCTGTCACAAACTTGAAGAGGTCAACGAGCCGGCTGCAGTATCCCCACTCGTTGTCGTACCAACCCAGAACTTTGACGAGATCGTTCTTGCCCCCGAGGCTAATAGTGCTTTGGCCATCTATGATGCAGGAGTGAGGGTTCCCGATGATATCCACTGAAACCAAAGGTTCCTCCGTGTAGTCAAGAATACCCTTCAACTCTCCTGACGCAGCTCTCCTGAAGGCACCGTTGACATCGTCTACCGAGACAGGGGTGCTGAGTTGAGCCACCAGGTCCACTATGGATCCGTCCGCCACAGGCACACGTAGAGCCATGCCATCAAGCTTCCCTTCGATACTAGGCAGAACCTTTCCTATCGCTCTCGCCGCACCGGTGGAAGTGGGAATGATAGAGAGGCTGGCCGCGCGGGCCCTTCTCGGATCCCTGTGAGGAAGGTCGAGCACCCTCTGGTCGTTTGTGTAGGAGTGACAGGTTGTCATGAAACCTCTCTGTACACCGAACTCGTCGTCCAGCACCTTCACCATTGGTGCCAGACAGCCGGTCGTGCAAGATGCCATCGATATCAAGGAGTGCTTTTCCGCGTCATACACTCCTTCGTTGACTCCTAGGACCACTGTGACGTCAGGTTCCCGCGCTGGCGCCGAGATGATAACCTTCTTTGCTCCCGCCTCAAGGTGTCTGGAGGCGTTTGCCCGGTCGCGGAAGAGACCAGTAGACTCAAGGACAAGAGAGACCTGCATCCTCCCCCAAGGAAGGCTTGAAGGATCCCTCTCGTTCAAAACCTCAATCCGACTACCGTCAACAGTGATAGAGTCTGAGTCCCCCCGAACATCCAGGGGAAGAACTCCATGGATCGAGTCGTATTTCAGTAGGTGAGCAAGGGTCCGTGCATCCGTAATGTCGTTGACTGCCACCAATTCGAATTGCCTCCAGAACTCCTCGTCCTTTAGGGCCGCACGGAGGAAGACCCGCCCAATGCGCCCAAATCCGTTTATGGCAAATCTAACTGCCAACTTTCCTCATACCTCAAAAGGTAATTCCCGAAGATGTACATATAACGTTCAACTAGGCGAAACTGTACACATAAACCCAGAACAGCTCCATCGGAGTTGTCGGCGCTTCAGAGGACCGTCTCTGTCAGATAGTCCCGGTTGACCTTGGCGTAGTCCTGGGGCATCCCTACGTCAGCCCAGTAGCCGCTGTGTCTGTAGCCGAAGAGTTTCTCCTCTGCGACAAGGACGGGAAAAACGTCCGCCTCCAGCGATACGCTCTTCCTAGCTGGGATGTACTTGAATATCTGTGGCTCGAACACGTATAGCCCTGCGTTTATCCAGCCAGGAGCTGGGTCACGGGGTTTCTCGATGAACTCCTCGATCCTTCCCTTGTTGGTCGACTCTACGAAACCGTATCTCTGAGTGTTTTCCGCGTGCCAAAGGACCATTGTGCCAATGCCTCCCCTCTCCTTGTGGAATCTGAGGATGTCTCTGATCTCTAGCCTACGAAACAGCACATCACCGTTTACGACGATGAACATGCTCGTGACATGTTTCTCCAAGTTCTTCAGCGCACCACCCGTTCCCAAGGCGTTCTCCTCCGTAGAGTACTCTATGTTCACTCCCAACCTCGATCCATCCCCGAAATACTTGACGATCATTTCGCCGAGGTACCCTATCGCGAAGATGAAGTGGTAGATGCCTTCCTCCTTGAAGAAACCGATCGTGTGCTCAAGCATAGGCTTGTATCCCACTGGAAGCATCGGTTTGGGGAGGGTCAGAGTCAGAGGTCTCATTCTCATGCCCTCCCCACCACAGAGAACCACAGCTTTCAACGACTCTCGCGACAGCTTCTCTCTGACGGCCTCCATGACAAAACTGGATCGCTTCCTCGCAGGGACGTGTGTGGTCAACTCTTGCCAGAGCTCTTGCGGAAACTCGATGGATGTTCGATGTTTGAGTAAGGGCGTTTCAGATCACTCCGAACAACCGTGGTCGCAGGTACATCATGCAAAACTCAACATGAGTTCTTAAGTGGGCCGGCTCATAGGAACCCACTATGAGGTCCCGAACTGAAGAACGGGAAATCTGTTTCCCAAGGTGTTGCCATATGAAGACATCTTTCGCCGTCATGCGAGCCGTCCTAGCGTGACCCCCTGGAGTGAATAGCCCTACTTCTCTCCGGAGGATCGGAGATAGCGTTTCGTCTCCTAGAACCTGCTCTGGAAGATGCCCAGCGCTCGATCCGTCATGTTCATTGATGTTTCGGCGTCAACCGAGTCGAACACTGCCCTAATGGCGTCAATGACCTCTGGAATAACGATCGCTTCCTGATGGACTCCCTGGGTCCAACACAGCCAATGGTCGCTAGTCGTGATGGTATCCTCCCACACCACCGTCTCCCACATATCGTTTCTGCGTCTCCCTAGGTCTCGGCCCAGCTCCATGACCTTAGAAGTGGACTCGAGCCTATCCCTGCCATCTAGGACAAGAGTTCGGGGGGTAGCTTCTAGAACATCTATAGCCTCGTCCTGAGAGACTTCCCGCGACAGTCTCGCAGCAATCATGTGCACGTGCATGATTTTGGTCGGGACCGTCACCGCCATGGTGAGTATCCTGAGATGAGGTAACACCTCCCTTACGTCTTTGGAGTGATGTGTGGGGACGCTGGAACAGCTCGGAACTATAGCATCTATTGGTCCCCTCGTGGAGTCGAAAGGATCCACAGCCCTCCTGACCAACGAGGCATGAACCTCACCGATTCCAAGACTCCTATCTACTGTCGACAACGTCCTACAGAGACCCGTCGTGTTGCAGGAAGCTACCCGGACGAAGCGCTTTCCTACGGCGCTTTCATAGTTGCACTGAGCTACGAAGGTGACCTCGGCGACATCGGCTTCCTCTCCGCCCTGAAAGATGCCCTTGCTTCCATGTCTCGCGTAAGATTCGCGATATGTTCTTCCGACGCCGGCTGGTGTGCAATCCACCACCACATCTGTCTTCGAAATCAGGTCGCCCAGACACCCTTGGATTGACAATCCTCTCTTCTCAAAATCATTGATCCGATCGGGGAAGACAGAGTACATTGGGATTCTTCTGCTCTCTGCAACCTTCGCTCCAAAGTCGGGTCTGGTCTTTGTCACTCCCGCCAAGTCCATGTCCTTTTGCTGAAGAACAGCGTCTGCTACTCGCTTTCCAATGGTTCCATATCCGTTTACAGCAACTCTCATAAGGTGTTCACCAGTTCTCGAAGACGACCGAAGCAGTGCCTCGGTTCAGTAGCAGTCATTCCCACAGAATCGGAGCAGAGAATCGTCGTCTAGTGGGAGAACAATGTTTTCCTGTTTCAAGTACCCAACGATGTCATGAAGTGGGGAACACTTCACCCAGGTTCGTGGCTGCTCTGAAGGCTCGCCCACCTTGACACACATACAGCTCACTCGAGCAATCAGAGTCCCCTATTATGTATAAACATATCATGTACACATTCGTCTTGTCGGCCCGTTCGAGCACACAGATAGCCAAGTCAGGAGGAATGAGTGCAAACCTAGCCTACGGGGTATCAATCGCTGTGCAAGCTGTGTCCTCGGTGGCCTGCCGCGCGAAGGCTTAATTAAGCTTGCTCATGACAGTTATGTGGATTCGTCCTAAGAATCAGCCTCATTACACCAATCGATAAACGGACACTAATCGGAAAGTTGGCCTGCGAGCCAACCCGTCAGCGTGGTGTCTGGCGGGGCCGCAAAAGCGCGAAGCGTTCTTGGGATGGATGTGAGAATGAAATGAAGGAAGAAGCAACAAAATACCTTATGAAGTTCCAGCTGGATGTCGATGGAGTGGTCGAGGAAAACGATGTGATCGGCGCTGTCTTCGGACAGA
>JAUWBL010000109.1 GCA_030601715.1 Candidatus Geothermarchaeota archaeon
GTGCGGTATGGAATGATCCTCCTCAGGTATGACAGAGGAAGTCTCCTCATCCGGGGGGAGGTAAGAACCCCGTACGGCCAGTGGGACCCAAGGGTAGGCACCTTCCGGGCCATGGCCATGCACTACCCCGAGGTATTGACCTACCTAGACAGGAGCCGCATGGCCTACCGGGACGAGGCGGCCAACCCGCCCCCCGTTCCGACCCTCTCTTCCAAAGTGAAGCTGCGGCCCTACCAGGAATCAGCCCTAGAGGCCTGGCTGCAGGCGGGGAGGAGAGGCGTGATTGTCTTGCCCACCGCCGCCGGGAAGACCTACATAGCCCTGAAGGCCATCGAGAGGCTGAACGTAGCCACGATGGTGGTGGTTCCCACGCTAGACCTCGTGGACCAGTGGAGACAGCACCTGCACACGCAGTTCGGGATAGAGGTGGGTGTCTACGGCGGCGGAGAGGAGAGGCTCAGTCCCCTAACCGTCTCCACCTACAACTCTGCCTACATAAGAGCCGAGCAGCTGGGGGACAAGTTCATGCTACTCATCTTCGACGAGGTTCACCACCTGCCAGCCCCGAGCTACAGCCAGATAGCCGAGATGTACGTCGCCCCCTATAGGCTGGGCCTCACAGCGACCTACGAGAGGGAGGACGGCGGCCACTTGGACCTGCCACGGCTGGTCGGAGGCCCCGTCTACGAGCTCGGGGTGGACGCCCTAGCCGGGAGGCACCTATCCCCCTACACCCACCAGAGAGTGTTTGTCGACCTGACCCCGGAGGAGCAGAGGCTCTACCGGGAGGAGTACGACGTCTTCACCGGCTACCTCAAGCGCAAGCGGATAGTACTGCGGAGCCCGGCGGACTTTCAGAGGTTCATCATGAGGACGGGAGGCGACCCGGCAGCCAGGGAGGCCCTGCTGGCCAGGAACAGGGCGTTGAAGACAGCCTTGAACTCCGAGGCCAAGATCAAGGCCCTGGGGGAATTCCTCGACATCTACGGCGAGGAGAAAGCCCTCATCTTCACCCGCTACAACCAGCTGGTCTACAGGATAAGCCGCCGCTTCCTCATCCCCGCCATCACCCACAGGACCCCCAGAGAGGAGCGAAGGGAGATACTGGAGAGGTTCAAGGCGGGGCAGTACAAGGCCATCACCACATCCCAGGTCTTGGATGAAGGCGTCGATGTCCCAGATGCTTCGGTGGGCTTCATCCTGAGCGGAACGGGAAGCAGCAGAGAGTACATCCAACGGCTGGGAAGAATCCTAAGGAAGAAGCGGGGCAAGCAGGCGAGGCTCATCGAGTTCGTGGCCCGGGGAACGGTTGAAACCAGGATGAGCCAAAGGAGACACCGGTAGGAGGTAGACGCCTTGTTGCCCAGCGGCCTGCTGATCACGAGGAGGAGGCGGGACAGGATACGCCCCGTCTACGCCCTGCTAAGCCGGGAAAACCTTGGCGTTGCTAGGCTCCTCATCCAGACGTACGAGGACCATGTGGGGAGAAGCAAGGGTGAACTGGGCGAGGCCGTGGACGGGCTGGAGGAGCTTGGCTACGACTATCGCTACGTCAGGGGTCTCTCAGCCATCCTAGACCGGCGATGCCAACTCGAATCCAAGACAGCCATAGACTCCGTCAAGGCCAGGAGGCAAGTCTTCGAGATAGCCCATGAAAAGGGTTTGCCAACAACCCCAGACGCGAGGCAAGCAGTCCTCCATCAAGCCGCCCTAGACCTGGGGGTCACCGCGGAGGAGCTGGAGGAATCCCTCTACGGAGACCTGGAGGACGAGCTCATCCTGAAATCCTTCGAGCCCGTCGACGCCGAGGCCCTAGTCAAGCAGTACAACCTCAGCCTAACCCAGACCCTCCTCTTCTACTCCACGGAGCTAACCTTCGACGTAACGGAAAACTGGCAGAACATCTTCAGGCAGATCAAGTGGCTGGGCCTCATCTACACCATATGGAGAAACAACGGTGGCTACCAGGTGAGGGTGGACGGCCCCACCTCGCTCTTCAAGCTCAACCGCAGATACGGAACGAGACTGGCCAAGCTCCTGCCCACCGTCGTCCAAAGCCAGGAGTGGATCGTGAAAGGGAAGATCCTCCGCCACAAGGGGGAGCGGCGTCTCCTAACCCTGGAGCTCGACAGCAAGAAACATGGCGGACTCATGGAAGCCCTTGCGTCGCCAAAAGAGGGAACGACCTACGACAGCCTGGTGGAGCGGGATTTCGCGGACCGATTCAGGGCCCTACACACGGGCTGGAAGCTGACTAGGGAGCCTGAGCCCATCCCCGTGGGGAGGCAGGTTATGATCCCCGACTTCGGGTTCCGGAAAGCCGGGTTGATGGTCTACATGGAGGTGGTTGGGTTCTGGACACCCCGCTACCTCAAGGAGAAAGCCAGGAAGCTGGGGATGGTGGGCGACGTAGACATGATCGTGGCGGCGGACAGGAAACTGGCCTGCCAGAAGCTGGACAGGATAGGGGAGAGGCTGAGCGTGATCTACTACCAGCGCAGGGTCCCCCTGAAGCCGGTCCTAGCCCACCTGAAGGCCAGGGAGGAACACCTGGTGGAGGACCAGACCAAGCGCCTCCGCGACATGGATTTCTCCGTCGAGAAGCCGGTTGTGGAAGTCGGGGAGCTCGCGGAAGAGCTGGGGGTACTGAAGGACGCCGTGAGGCAGGTCCTTAGGGAAAGAGAGTTACCTGGATATGTGCGCCTAGGAGACATGCTAATAGAGGAATCAAAGCTCGAAGAGATCCAAGAGAGGCTGGAGAGTCGGTTGGTAGGGGGAGAGCTCGGCCTCGCCGAAGCCTCAAGAATCATCGAAGATATGGGCGGGAGGAAGCCCACCACTATCCTGCGTGCTCTGGGCTACAGGATAGAGTGGCACGGCATAGAGTTCCGATCAGCCAAGATCCACAAGAGTGGAAAGCTCTAGACACAACCTGTGCCTAGCGCCCAAACCCTGCTGGACATCCTACGGAGTCTGATCGGTTTCTAGCCGAACATCTGCAGGTTCTGCACAATCCACGTGAGGCCCAGGAGGCTACCCCAGAAGAACGCCTTCTCCGCCAGCCCTCCCGTATGGAAGACAAAGGATGCCTCCCCGTCGTGGAAGGGCCACAGCCACCTGACTCCTGACCTCGTGAGTGAGTCGGCTATGAGGTGGGAGAGGTAGCCTATGGCGAATGTGATGGAAATCAGGAGATCCTGCCCATAGTAGAGGACCACAGCCGCCACGACTGCTGTTGAGAGAACGGTGAAGAGTAGGGAGTGCGTCGGGCCTCTGTGTCGTGTGACTCTTCTCACGGCCTTCGACACGATCGAGAAGACCGCCTGCTTGGAGATGAGGGAGCTGGGGTGGTCGATGTCTGGCAGCAGGGAGCCCAGTGTCACGGCGAGGAGAGGGTATGCCGTGCCGAAGGGAACCTGGAACACGTTGGAGAATAGGGCATAGAGCAGGATGCCGAACACGAGATGGGTAAAGCCCATCACGTCAGCTCACCCGAACATGCCGGGGTTGCTGCTGACATGTGTTTCTAGCATCCCAACCCTACCACCATCTGGTCAACCTCTCCCTGAGTGAAGGGACCGAAGGCTTCTTTCACTAGCCCCGTTTCCCCTGGCTTGATTGGCGGCGTCTCCCAACACATTCTTTCCACAGTTGTTTCCTCTCTCTCAAGCCTCCACTCCAACCAGAATGTAGATTCCCTGCCGCCTTCGTTCTTGACCTCGATCTCACCCCAGAAATACATCTCACTGCAGTGGTACCCTCCAACCCAAGACCACTGTTCACAGGTGCTGCCATCATCGTAGTTGGTTATTTCGGCTCTGGGAGGTGGTGGTGCAACAAGCGACCAGTATGAGAGGACAGCAACTACTGCCAGAATCACCAGAAAGAAGGGCAAGCGTTCCCTCCAGGCGGGCTTCTCCACGGGCACCCGTGTGGGTTTAGCCAAAGGTGTAGGCTCAGCATCGGGACGCCCAACCCTTCTGGAAAGGACAGCAGCGTAGAGAGATGCCCCAGATGCTTTGGTGAGCACGTTGAATGCCATGGTTGCGGGATAGGCCCCCCAGTCCAGCTCATAGGCCTCCAGGCTCACCGGGTAGGCCAGAACAATCCAGCCCACCCAGAGCGCTACAAACACCATCAGAGCCACAAGGAACAACCTCGACTTTGTGTTCCACCATCGGTACGTCACCAGGAAGACGGACGCCGTCAAGAACAGCCTCGCCGCTGGAACCAGGTCCGCCGTCAACAGCCACTCCAACCGTCCAGGGTTGCGTGGGTCAGCCAGAGGGAAGCTCACCTTGAAGAGAAACTCATAGAAGTACACAGCGGAGACCACCGAAGCAAAGGAGAAGCCGAGAGCCTCAACGGCCGAGGTTCGTCCCTCGAAATAGCGTAGCAGATACAGAAAGAGGAGCAGGTAGGTCGCCACAGTCGCAAGGTGCGCCCCACCAGACGGGAGCACAGCATCAAGCCTGCCGCTCAAGACCCATAGAAGCCCTACACCAACCAACCCGACAAGAACTGAGACTTGAAGCGACTTGATGGTCAGCCTCGCGAATGCCCTCGAACTGACGAACCTACTCAATGGGCTTCACGATGAGTCTTTGGGTCTCCAATCTTCTACTGTGATTCTCCCTGGAAGGATGTTTCGTAGCCAGTAGAGGATCTGGAAGAAGGGCCCGCGAATACTATGATGGCGACTCCAAGCTTCGCCACTATC
>JAUWBL010000010.1 GCA_030601715.1 Candidatus Geothermarchaeota archaeon
AGCCCGGACTCGGTGCCTGCCGCTGCCCTCATGGGGCCCGCAAAGTATACCGACAGGTAACTGCTCCCATCCGGGGACTTCCTGATCTTCACCTGAGAAATGCCCTCGGATGGGGCTACTGTGACACCCTCTGTCAGAACAGCCAAGGCCGCTCTTACAGAGTAGTCAGCCATCCGCTCTAGGGAGAGGGGCCCGAACTCTCTGTCCACTATGGCGTCTATCACCCTCATAGCTAGGGCTTCCCGTGTAACTCCTGAGCTGTTCTCCCGGATCCACCCTGCCAGGCCTTCCAGCTTCACTAAGGCTTCAACCCTATCGGCGATGTCCCACACAAATCGGCTCTCCGGGAGTTCGCTGGGATCTAGACGCCTCTTTCTAGCCTCTGACGCTATGCGGTACTCCTCGGCTACCGTCCATAACAGGCGGCTAAAGTACTGCCTGTCGGGGTCAAGCATGGGAATAAGCGCTAGTCTTTCCTGGAAGCGCTCGAGGTCCAGACCCGTGCCACCTAGCTGGCCTTTCTGTCGGCGGCGCCCTGCTTGACACTGTCAGCTATCTGAGACAGCCTCTGCCGTCTCAGCGAAGCACCCTCTACCAGTGTGCCGGTGACGACGATATCGGCTCCCGCCTTGGCCACGGAGTACGCGTCACTCCCCTGTTTGATCCCCCCGCCTACCACCAGAATCTTCCCAAGTATAGCTTTCCTAACACAGGCGACGAACTCGGGAGGGATGTGGGTCTTCGCCCCCGAACCAGCCTCCAAGTATATGAAACGCATACCGAGAAAGCTGGCGGCCAGCGCATATGCTCTCGCGAGAGTGGGCCTGTCGTAAGGAAGGCGGTTAGCGTCTCCCACGAAGCCGGCGGATCCGCCTTCGCCAACTATCAGATACCCCATAGGCAACGCCTCAAGACCGAGCCTTTGTACGATGGGGGCTCCGAGCATCTGGGCGCCCGTTATGTAGTAAGGATTGCGGGAGTTGAGGAGAGACATGAAGCACACGGCGTCCGCCTCCTTGGACAGACCTCCCACGTTGTTAGGGAAGAGAATGACAGAGAGAGAGGTGTTCTCTTTCACCCTCCGAATGAAATCATCTAGTAACTGCATGTCTGCAACCGTAGATCCACCCACCATCACAGCGGCGCAACCAGCTTCTTCTATGTCCCGAGCGACCGGAACCACTTCGCTAAGAGACGTTGTAACCGGGTCGAGGAGCGACAGGTGGATAGAACCCCACTTGTCTATCTGCCTGAGGAGAGCCGCCTCTACTTTCCCTACAGTCAAGAAACTTCGCCTTGTAGGACGGCGTCAACGAACCTACTATAGACATCCACCTTTTCCTCGTAACTCTTTCTATCGGTGGTCCACGCGAGCTCGCAGTCGCCGCAAGTGACCGTCGCCTCGGTCTTGCCCCTAGTGACAGACACCACCACTGTACGGGCGCCGCACCTAGGGCAACTGAAGATACGAGGAATCCGCCGTTTTACGGGCTTGTAAAGCCTTTTTCTGCGTCTTCGCCCCAAAACAACACCACTCCAGACTATTTGGCCCCGCTAAGCCTACTAGAAGGGCGTCTTACCACTGAGAGACAAAGGAAACGCCGCAGTAAAATACGTTACCGTACTGTAATACAAACGTGTATGACAACCGAACATCCCTCACGAGCAGGCTACACAACGTCAAACGCGGTCCAAAAACTCGTTCAGAGGTCCCATCTCACGCAAATTCAGGTGGATACAGTCCTAACGTGGAAACAAAGGCGGGAAAACGGGCAACCGATAAAAAAGAGCTCCAATCTAGTCGAATCCGGCTCTAGGACAGTGACCCGGGGCAGTTTCTATAGGACTCTGAGCCAAGCGAAGAGAAACATCGCAAAAAGCGTAAACACTCTGATACTGGCCGCAATTCTAGGTCTGGTGGACGAGGATGCTCTTTCCAGTCTGTCACGCTTACTGGCGATGATCCCAGCGTCGGAACCGGAGCAGATCGCCCGAATTACGTCCGAAATCGCGCGAACAGAGCTTATTTCGTAAGTCCATCGCGGTGACATCACGTTGCACACAAGCTTACAAAGGTACGATAGGTGCCCGTGCACCCATCGCACGCACTTATGGCAAACTAGCCCAATCTACGTGATTTCGCGCAAAAAGCAGCTAGTACAGCGTCATCTGGCAAACCCTAGACGGACACGTAACCACCTCGGATACTTGTGACAAGGAAGGGGGTGATGCCTCCCTACAGCTGTTGCAGAAGGTGACATCACAAAAGAAGGGAGACACGAATTTGGAACGCAGGTACAACGGCTCAGATGGGTGAAAAGGGTGCGGAACCCGCGGGTTTCCGGCGTGCGCGCCTGGCAAGCGTGATATCGGTTTGTGCGACGTTGCAGGGGTCTTGGAAACAGCAAGCTTAAGAAGAGAGGCGGAATGGATAGCGTGACGTATTGTGGCCTACATGATATCACAGAGAAGAGGGTGCTTACGAAGCTGTGGAACAAGGAGGAGAGGGAAGTGACTGGTTTGCTGGAGACCGTGGCTTTAGCGGCCACGATGATCTCGATGTCGGCATTGGTGGCTTTCGTGACGAGAGACTACGCGAAGGCAAAGGGGAGGGCGACCGCAGAGTATCGACGAGCGACGGTGTTGGCTACTGCCTTTGTCTTAGAGTTGGACAGACGGTTAACGCAAGTGGACGAAAAACACCAAGTGATCACGAGCGAAGTGGAGGAGAACCGTCGATCGTTGGACAGGTTGGAGCATCAGGTGGGCTCAGTGCACTCCACAATGGCATTAAAGGCTGAGTCAGAGGAGGTAGAATCGCGGGAGAGAGATACGAGTGAGCGGATCCGGATATTAGAGGATTCTCTGTCCCGCTTACGGACCATTATGTCGGTGCAAAGGATCCAGCCCTTCTCGCCGTCCGTGTCAGAGCCGTTCGTTCCGCGTTTTTCCAAGTTGAACGCTACTGAGCGACGGATTATGGAGATCCTGAAGGATGGAACGAAGAGCTATAGGGAGATTCAGCATAGTACGGGGCTTTCGCGGGAACATGTGTCACGTGAGCTCAAGAGATTGTTCGACCTTGGGTTCGTTGAACGGGATGAGGCCGTGCGCCCCTACGAGTACAAGTCGCTAGTGCAGGTACAACAAGAGAGCAACTAACGCGGCTGCTATGTGTCTACCCAGAGGGTAGTGTCAGCGGGTCGATCTGTAGTTTGTACCTGTAGGAACCACGTCGGCCTCGTCTTCGTAAGATACCGCGTCCAGAAAGGCGCTGCAGATAGGTAGCGATAGTGGTGTCACGGGGAACGAATCCGAATTCCATCTCAAAGGCCTCACGAACCTGTACGAAGTCAAACCACTGGCCAAGGTACCTCGACCTCACAAGACGCTCCACCTGGTCATATAGCGTGGTGGCTCCACCGTCGTGTTCCTGGGTGTCGTCGAAAGGAGGGGATCCGCCGCCCATGAGCTCTGCAAGATCGAAGAACTTAGTGAGCTTAGTTCGATCCGACAGGTCCTTCGACGTCATGACAAGGGTGCTGCCGTCGTCCATGAGGACCTCTATGCGGACTCTCTTAGAAGGCACGTGCCTCACTCACCAGATTCACCGTTGGGGGTCAGTTAATAGAGATCTGTGACTTGGCTCGTTAACAGGTGGATTCGGCCTGAGAGGACGAGCTCCATTCACTGGATTCACTGGAAACAGAGGGGTCCTGATATAGATGTTGAGCTATAGGACCCTCGGAAGTACGGCGCGCACCCCTTGAGGGGGAGGATCCTAATGGTACTAGGAAGTAGGATTCACAGAATTCGCAAAGAAGCTAAAGGTTGGAAAGTTATGACGGACTCACGGCGGCTGCTTCGCTAACGCTCACCCCTGGGTTTCCAGTGAAACATGTGAAGGCAGGGTTGTTGTAGGTGGCAACGGCCTGCTAGTCAAAAAGAATAGACATGCTGGCTATATGCTCTGAAGAAGGATCTTAATAAGGTGCTTCTCTTCTAGGTCACTGGAGTACATTACATCCGACAATTATATCGTCACCGGTTACAACCAACTTATCTTCATTACTGGAAACACAGGTCAAGGAGGGGTCTGGCACCTTGGCGCAGCATCCCAACTCCTTATTGGATGAGATTTTCGATACTGCCCTCTCTGGTCCAAGGATCTTTACCCAAAAATCTGTCCTGTTCCATGACTACGTGCCCTCACGCCTCCTCTTTCGCGAAGACCAGACCAGATCCCTTGCATACCTCTTTAGCCCACTTCTGCGAGGAGAACGCTCATCCAACGTCTTTATCTACGGGAAGCCTGGGACCGGTAAGACGGTTGTAACAAAGCTGGTCATCTCCAAGCTTCAGCAGAGAGCTGACCGAGCCGGCGCACCTGTCTCTGTTTGCTATGTGAATTGCAGGGTTGAGGGCAGCGAGTACAGGGTTGCAGCGTCCCTTGCCAGGACCCTAGGTCAGGACATCCCGTTCACCGGGCTCTCCGTGAAGGAGGTATTCAACCGTTTCACAACTGCCCTGTTCTCCGCTGGGGTCACCCTTCTGGTGGTGTTGGACGAGATCGATTGCCTCGTTTCTCGGTATGGCGACGACTTGCTCTACATGCTCACTAGGTTGAACAAACCCGAGGCCGCCTCCAGTATTGTTATTGTAGGAATATCCAACGATGTCCGTTTCAAGGAATACCTCGAGCCAAGGGTCCTGAGCACTCTGAGCGAGGAGGAAGTGGTGTTCACACCTTACAACTCCATTGAGCTGGAGGCGATCCTCTCCGCAAGGGTGAGCCACGCTTTCCAGGAGGGTGTGGTGGCCCCCGAAGCCGTTCAGCTGTGTGCCTCTATCTCCGGATCTCAGCACGGGGATGCCAGGAGGGCCCTAGATCTCCTTAGGGTGGCAGGTGAGTTGGTCGAGAGGAGTGGGGGTCCTGTGGTCACGGTTCAGCACATTCATCTCGCGGAGCAGACCATGGAGAAGGACAGGGTGACAGAAGTGGTGCACAGCCTCCCCTTGCATTCGAAGCTGGTGCTGGCTGCAGTGTTGAACTGTTTGGAAGAAACAAAAGCGAGGGTGAGGAGTAGCGTCATCTACGGTAGGTACGTTTCTCTCTCACGTGACTTGGGTACTCGAGCTCTTTCCTCTAGACGTGTCTTGGGTTTGCTGAGAGAGCTTAGCCTCTTGGGCCTTGTCGACAAGCGTATAGAGAACTACGGGAGGAGGGGCGGCAGGGTCACCATGGTAGAATTAGACGCGCCCCTCGGCCTAGTCAGGAGGGCGTTGTCAGACGACGCGTTGGTCGCCGAACTCTTTTCCTGATTGTTGCGTTCTCTCCCTCGACTATGTACGACTATGAAGAGATGAAGTCTAGTATTCTCAGTTGGAGGGTCGAGAGATCCACCAGAGGCGCCAGACCTGGCGTAGGCTCCCAGCCTAGTTCCCTCTGGTACAGCGTCTGACCTTGCCAAGCGCCCGAGTTGAGGACAAGCCTGTTGTTGTAATATAGGTGATGGTTGATGTGGATGTGTCCTGCTTGGAGGATGTCTGGAGGCCTTTGTATGATTAGCGCGTCTGAGCGCTGTGGTGCGATCTTGGTCTTGAGGCCAAACGTGGGAGCGATGTGCCTCACCCGCAGGAGCATCCTTAATGCCTCGGCGTTGTTGTTCTGTCTGATTCCCGGCATCGTGGACATACAGTCGTCCAAGCTGCGACCGTGAAACGCGTGCACGTTTACACGGTGTAAAGCTAGGTTTACGGGGTTCCCCACCATGTGGTACCTGTCCTGATCATACAGGAACTGCGCGTACTCCCTCAGGATGGGAGGCTGTGGCAATGCCTGCCGCGTCGCGTCGTGGTTCCCCGGCAATATCACAATTTCGATATAGTCCGGGATCTGCTCCAAGAGCGCAGCCGCTTTCTCGTATTGCTTCTCTATCCTGACCTCCTCGATCTCTTGCTCTTGGTAGGGGTAGATCCCCACCCCATCTATCAGGTCTCCCGCTATCACCACATACTTGACCTTGGAGGCCAGCTGTTGAAGATCCGCATTCCCATACTTTCCGTTCAGCCACAACACGAAGCGCATAAACACATCCTTTAGAAACAGCTTGCTACCGACATGCAGATCAGACGTCAACACGGCGTACACCTCTCGTCGGCTTCTGTTCGACTTACCGGTACCTAGCTCGGGGAGGAATAGTTCGTCGACTATGTTCAGCCTGACACGCACTCTCCGGATCTTGGCAGCCACCACGGAGTCGAGGGGGATCTGGCGAGCTAGCTTGTACGTTTCCGCCGTCCTTTGACTCACGAAAGCGGAGAGCTTGTTCTCGGGGTCCTCTAGATCGATCCACATTCCCGTCTTCCGTATCCGCTTGTTGCTCACTAGTCCCGCCACCATGGCCGTGTCCCCTGGCTGTAGTTGTAGTCCTGGCGCTACGCCCTCGAGCTTGCCGAGCCCCAGCCTCTTCCCTAGTATCCCCACGAGCTTCTTGTACCTATCCTTGAAGAGAGAGACGTAGTCGCTGAGGCTCTCTCCTCGCGTCGCCTTCTTGCCAGGGTCGTCTAGGACCCTGATCCTAGACGAGATCCCCTTAGCCTCGGCTTCAAAGACCCTGGCGGAGGGCACCGTTTCGCTCGATATCTCAGTCGCCATCGGCTTCTTAAGCGACCGGGCGACATCGTCTCGCGTTATGAAAACGCTACCGGTTTGCTCAAGTATCGCTTCAACGAGAGCGGTCAGGTCTTCATCCCCGACCGCCGATTCTAGAAGATCCAGAGCGTCCTTGGTGAGTCTTCTCCCCCTCTTCGCTATTTCGCTGCGGATTTCGTCGAGCGTCTGCGTCGGAACGTCACCCACCTCCTAGTTCCCCCGCTCTCACTGCCCGTGACACCAGTCTGTTCAGCTTCTGTTGAGTATCGGACTCAGCGTATATCCGCAGCTTGTACTCCGTGCCGGAAACCCGCACCAAGAGCCACGTCTTTTCATCGAACAGCATCTTCACCCCGTCGATCCTGACGGTGTCATAGGCCGCTTTTCCTAGCTCATCCACTATCCTCTCTAGCTTTGAGGCTCCCTCCTCCCTAGAGTTTAGACGGAAGCTGGTCCTCACGTGGGGGTATTGGGGCACCTCCGCGAAGAATTCACTAGATGTCATGTGGGCAGTGCTGAGCCACTGGAGGATCTTGGCGGCGGCGAAGATACCATCCTCCCAAAACCCCCAATTGGCGTCCACTATTTTCCAAGGCTCGCTACCTATCAGGGCCCCTTGATCCTTGACGGTCACGAAGGTCTTTCCGAGCCTACTGAGCAACAGTTTCCCGCCGTGTCTCTCAACCACATCTCGCAACGCCTTGGAGGAATCCACGGAGGCGACCACGTCTCTCTTGCCCGTCTCTCGCAACCTGTGCTTGATGTACGTGGCGGCCACGGTGTGCACGTCGACAAGCCGCCCCTTTTCGTCGATTATGGCTAAGCGGTCTCCGTCCCCGTCGAAGGCTAGGCCCAAGTCTAGCCCTAGTTGCTTCACGCTGGCGGCCGTCTGTGAGAGGTTAACCAGAGTCGGTTCCGGCAGGCGACCGGGGAAAGATCCGTCGGCATGCGAGTTTAGTAGGACGAATCTATGCGCCGTTTCTGATAGGATCTTGGAGATAGTGCTCGTCACCGGTCCATTTGAGCAGTCCACAAGCACCCTCAGCGACATCTCATGGGTTGCGGTTGTGTGTTCTACCAGGTCCTTCACGTACGAGTTTTCTGTGCTAGGATCACGTGTTATGCTTCCTCTCACGTTCCACGAAGAGAGAGGGAACTCCTTGTCCTCAATCCTTCTTTGGATGATGTCTTCCTCCTGCTCTGGAATCTCCATGCCTTCGCTGTTGAAGACCTTGATGCCGATGTATTCGGGAGGGTTGTGGCTGGCGGTTACCATCAATCCGTAGTGGTAGCGTCTCTGTCTGGTTCCATAGGCCAACACTGGGGTCGGTGTGATGTGCAGGTCACGGATGGTCCAGTTGTGGCTGAGGAGACCCGATTCGAGGGCGGCCTTGATGGGTGGGGCTCCTTGTCTGCAGTCCATCCCGGTGGTTGCTCGTCCGTTCTGTGTACCTTTGCTTAGGGCGTTGGCTACTTGGACTGCGAGGGTGGGCGTGATCTCGGTGTTGTATCGCCCTCTGATGCCCGCCGTTCCGAAGAGTCTCTTGCCCGGCAAAAGGATCACTTAAGCTAGTTGCCCCGGGTGTCTCGCTAACACGTATGCAGCTTGGTCGTCTCATATGTGTTGGTTTGCGCTTGGTGCGCACCGTTGTAACCTTGCCGCGAAGAGTCAATCGTCAGGACTTGGTGCGGTCACTAGGCTGAATGCTCTTCGACGGCATGTGGCTCCCGTCGCGCGGCTGTGTCCACTTGCCTGAGTGCACTGAGAGACCTATAAGCAACAGCAGCCGCAACCGCTAGCACGAGGATCCTGAACCCGAACAGGTAGTATATGTTTATAGCTATGCCTGTGCCGAAAAGCAGGGAGAAGAGTTGCATCATGCCTCCGCCGAGCAGAGGACCCACGATCATAGAGCTGTCTCTTACAACCCCGAATGCACCGTAGGTACTCCCTCTCTCTTCTTCTTTCGCAATGTCTCCTACCAACGCCGCGAGCATCGGCTGGCCGAAGGTGACAACCACCATCGACGCGGGTAACAGGATGTATACGCTCGGGAGATCTGTAATGAAGAGCAGCAGAGGAGCCGCGGCGGTTGCGAGAACGGTCGAAACTCCTAACACGAGCCACTTTCCGAACCGGTCCCCCATCACCCCGGAAGACAGCTGAGCCACTATGGCGGTCATCCCCAAGATCCCGATCACCAAACCGACATCTAGGATGGTTCCGTCCAGAACCTCAGTAATGAAGATCGATAGGAAGGGGAAGATCATCACGGGAGCCAGCTGCATCAAGAAACCGAGAACAGCCAGCCTGCGTAGCACCGGGTAGGAGCCTAGGATACGCTTAACATCATGGATGGGGAACAGTTCCCTCAACGAGACGCGGTTGTTGCGCTCCTCACCCTCGATGAAATCGCCTCTCCCTCTGTTCGTCCTTGTCTCCTCTAAGAACAGGACGCCCAAGCCGGCGGCTACGAAGGCCATGGCGGCGGAGGCGATGAATGGCGCCGAGAACCCGTACAGACCGGCTAACACCCCCCCTATGAAGGGTCCTAGAATCCATCCCGTCGTGTAGGCGTTCTGGATGGTGGCTATAGCCTTGCCACGATCCCGTGGTTCGACCGAGTCCATAACGATGGCGTCGGACACGGGCCACAGGCTTGCCGAGAACACCCCTTGAAGTGCACGTATAGCTATGATCTCTACGGTTGTGCTGCTGAACACATAGAGGAGCGAGGCCACGCCGTACCCTAAGAGGGGAAACACCACGAAGGGCTTCCTTCCGAACCGGTCTGAGAGTCCTCCAAATGCTCCTTGAAACACCACTCGTGTAACGGCGAAGGAGGTGATGGCTAGACCGACCTCGAGTTCCGAGGCACCTAGGACATTGTAGAGAAGGAGTGGTACGAGGGGTAGGATCTGGCCAAAGCCGAACATCACGATGGCATTGGAGAGAGCGAGGATACCGGTGGTGCGGCTCGTCAAGAACCCTGTTCTTGAGAACGTACCGTGAGCCATCACTTGTCACCAGAGCGAATAAGCCTCCTCTGCGCCGTCTCTTAGGCTACTTAGCGAGGAGGGTGGGGTACAGGTGTTTCTTACCCTTCTTCTTTTTGATCCTGTCCCACTCTATGAGCGTTCGGAGGCCTTCCACGGCGACCTCGATGTTCTCTTCCTGCCCTTTGATTGCAAGTTCCCCTGTTACTATGTTGTCGTATACGGCGCATGTTCCTCCGGCTCTGAGGCCGAAGATGGAGGCTAAGGGGAAGAGCGTGGCAGACTCCATCTCCAAGTTGGCCACCTTGGCCATCTGGAAGTCCTTTATGAGGTTCTCGGCGTGGCTCGGGAAGTATCCTCCGTAGCCGGGTCTTCCCTCCCCCACGTAGAAGGAGCTGCTAGACAGGGTGATTCCCAAGTGGTAGGGGTGTCCCAGCTTCTCGGCGGCCTCCACCAAGGCCAAGGTGACCTCATAGTGGGCGTATGCGGGGTAGGCCAGCTCCACATATCTCTCCGCGGTTCCGTCGTGGCGCACCGCCGCGACGCTGATGACTATGTCCCCGCACTTTATCTCCTCTTGAATCGCCCCCGAGCTACCCACCCTAAGGAAGGTGTGGGCACCCAGCAAGGCCAGCTCCTCCACCGCTATGGCCGTAGAGGGTCCCCCTATCCCCGTCGAGCAGACAGAGACCTTCTCTCCGTCGAGGTTCCCCGTCCACACCCGATACTCTCGATGGAACGTTATCTCCTTGGCATCGTCCAAGTGTTCCGCTATATCGAGGACCCTCTCAGGGTCTCCGGGTAGCATGACGTAGCCTCCAATGTCTTCGGGGTAAGCGGTGATGTGGTATGGTTGACCCTCCTTTGTCGCGAAGGTCATGATGTCTCGTTCCGTGTTCCTGTAAAGGTTAGGTTTCTTCTCTCGTGGCATTACGCTCTCACCGAAATGGATCCTGTGAAGCCGCCTTAAGCGTGTGGGGAAGGCCGATGCCTTTATGGCTGGGAGGGTGGCTTCGGGCTATCCGAGTTCTCTGGGGGAGAGGTCCTACGGAGGAGACTTCGCCCTTCGGGCATCTGCGTGGACCGGTCCCGGCGGTCGAGCACCTCGCCAAGTTCACGTAGTTTTGCGAACACGAGTTCGATGTCCCGAAGGGTCGTACGATGACTGCAAACCGACATTCGGAGCACAGTGCGTCCGCGGATCGATGTGGTCATCAGGAACGCCAGGCCACTCAACTGAATCTCGTCGGCGATACGCTGGTTCAGGTGGTCTAAGTATGCGTCTATCGCTGCTCGGCGTGCTGCGGAACGCCCGGCCTGTGAACGCAGATCCTCCGGTGCGTATCGAAACGAGTAGATGAACAAGGTGGGTCGGTGGAGGGCCTCAAAGTCCCGCGACGCCCGCACTAGTTCGTCTAAGTGCTCAGTGCAACGTACATTCTGAGACAGCAACCTGCGGTATCCATCGACGCCGTAGTGTTGTAGCGTCATCCATACCTTGAGCGCCCGAAATCCGCGCGACATCTGCGGCCCATACTCAAGGTAATCCAAGCCCGTATACTCCGTCGGCAGAGTGCCGCGCAGGTAGGGTGCGGTGAGCGAGAAGGCGCGGCGCAACTTCTCAGCGTCGCGGACGAGGATGCAGCCGCACTCGTACGGGATATACAGCCACTTGTGTGGGTCGAGCGTCAGCGAGTCTGCCTTCTCCAAGCCTCGGAATAGGTCGCGCTTCTCCGGCAGGATTACCCCTACCGCCCCGCACGCGCCATCCGCGTGGAACCACAGCTCCCTCGCCTCACACACTTGCGCGATCTCGTCGAGCGGGTCCACTGCTCCGACATTGATCGACCCAACCTGGGCAACGACGCAAAACGGTTGGTCTCCCCGATCGATGTCTTGGTCCAGCATCCGCTCTAAGGCATCGACATCCATCGTGAAATCATCCCTGCTGGGCACGCGTCGGACCGCATTTCGCCCCAAGTTCAGCATGTCAGCAACTCGAACAATCGACGAGTGGCCCTCGTGATCCGCCATGTAGAGTCGAAATCGTCCGCGTCGCTTGTCGCTCTGCAGTCCCTCCTCGGTCGTGTCGTAATCGGCTATGTTACGAAGTGCGGTGAGAACCGCGGTGAAGTTAGCCATCGTGCCGCCGCTGAGGAACTGGCCGCCACATGTCGTGGGATATCCCACGAGTTCTGCGATCCATGCGATGGTCCGTCGTTCAATCTCAGTCGCGGCTGGAGCAGGTTTCCAAGCTCCGACGTTCATGTTTACCGACGCGCTAAGAGCCTCCGCAAGCACCGCAATCATGGATCCGGAGCCGTTGACGAACCCGAAGTAGCGCGGCGAGCCCAAGTGAGTCGTATTCGGCAGGACCTTCGTGGTCCAAGCGTCCAAAATGGACTCCGGATCCCGACCTCGCTCTGGCAACGACATATCGAACGCTGCACTGACTTCGGCGGACGTACGGCCAGGAAAGACGGATACCTCCCGGATCGTGTCATAGTAGTCGGCTATGAGGTCGATGACACGATATCCGAGTTTGCGAAACGAATCCGGATCGAGGTCCAAGTCGGTGAAAGGCTCTTCCTTGGGGGTCATGGCTTGAGCAGAATAGAGGGCATCACACTATATGTGCTGCCTCCAAGTTTCCACCTAGGAGGGGCAGTCCCAGCGCAAGCGTAGGCATTCTGTCGTGACGGAACTCAGCTGCCTCGCTTCCTTATCTGCACATCGTGGAACTTGGCGAGAGCCTGATTAGATGATACTATCCCTTGGTGATTGCGGTCTCAGGGTCCTCGCAAATCTTGCGTGGTTACAGTTAGCACCTTGACAGAGGTCACAGATCAGCTCAGCCTTTCTAGCTGTTTGGCGGTTTCCCAGAACTCGTGCGGGTGGAGGTCACGGATGCACCGGCCCCTAAAGCTCAGGTAGACGGCTACTGCCATAGTCAGCCTCTCCTCGGCCGCGCGCCCGCGATCTTCCATTACCTCCACAAGCTCTGCCGCCGTCTCCCAGAGAGCATCGGTCAACTCTCGGAGGCTGAGACTCTTTTCCTCGTCACCCGAACTCAAGTCAGTGAAGGACGAGCAACCCGACCATCTTAAGGATTTTCGTCCACGAGAAACCGTGAA
>JAUWBL010000172.1 GCA_030601715.1 Candidatus Geothermarchaeota archaeon
GTCGAAGCCCACGGCCCATCCGGCGTGAGGAGGCATCCCCTGCTGAAATGTTCTTAGGTAATGCTCGAAGTCCACGGGATTCAGACCCTGACCCACAAGCCTCATCTTCAGTTCCTCCGGGTCATTGACCCTCGTTCCTCCGGAAGCGATCTCGATCTTCCCGTACATGAGGTCAAAAGACTCGCTTCGCTCGGGATCCTCTGTCTTGCGATCAATATAGAAGGGCTTTGACACCGTGGGCCAATCGTGTACAAAGAAGAAGGAAGGATGGCGATGGCTCAGAAGCTCCAGAGCGTCGCTTCCTAGGTCTTCTCCCCACTTCATCTCGCCACCGAGCCCAACCACGTCGTCCAAGCACTCATCGTACGTCAGCCTAGGGAAGGGCTCGTCACACTGCGGGATCTCAGTTTCCAAGACCTCAAACTCCCGAGGAGCAACCTTCCTCAGACCACTTGTCGCAGCCCGCACGTAATCCTCCAAGAGGTCCATCACCTCCTGGTAGTCAGCGTAGGCGACCTCAACATCGACACTCGTGAACTCGGTCAGGTGCTTGGTGGTATGAGACTTCTCAGCTCGCCAGTACTGGGCTAGCTCGTACACCTGGTTGAAGCCAAGCATCAGCTGCTCCTTGTACAGCTGAGGGCTCTGAGCAAGGAACGCCTTCCCACCGAAGTACCCAGCCTCGAACAGCTCGGCTCCACCCTCCGTGGCACTCGCGATGATCTTGGGGCTGTGAACCTCCACGAAGCCCCTCTCATGGAAGAACTCGTCTGTGAAGCGGCTTAGAATGCTTCGGATCCTGAATATGGCAGCAACCGTCGGCATACGAAGGCTGAGTGGCCTTGCATCTAGGACAACAGGCAGAGTCGTCGGAGTCCTGCCCGTGGGATCAAGAGGGAGGGGGTGGCGGGCCTCACCAAGCACCTCAAAGCGTTTAGGTGAGATCTCTGACCGTCCGTCTCTTTCCCTCAGCACGCCGCTAACCCTCACGACGCTCTGGCGGGGAACAGCATCCGCCACCTTCCAGAGATCGGGATTCTCACCTCTTCTGACTACGAGCTGTATCTCCTCGTCTTGGTCCCTAACCGTAAGAAACAGGATGTCTCCCACTGGTCTCTTGTCTTGGATCCACCCCTCCGCTACCACATCACTACCCGGCGGCTGCTTGAGGAGGTGCCGTATTCCCAATCCTAGGAGACCTCTACGAGATGTACTCGACCTTTACATCCACGTTTCTGACCTTCTTGGCGATCTTGGTCGCGATCCCTATCTTCTTGTGATGGGCTCTTCGCCCTAGGATCACCCTCGTCTCCCTCGTGCCGTCGGGTAGCCAGATGACGTTTAAGGCTGTGACGGGGGTGGGGTAGAAGATGCCCTCCAAGAACTCCCGCAAGTTGGGGTGGTACTCGACCGCAAGGACGTTCGTTCGGAACTTTTTTCTCATTTCCCGGAGGATTCCCTTCCCGTGAGCGAGAAACTTCGCCAGATCCCCCCTCCTGAAGAAGAGAATGATGTAGTCGTCGACATACAGTGCGTACAAGAACCTGACCCTGTCCAGCTCCTTGGTGTTCTTTGTCTCTCTCGCCAGGTGGACCGAGATGTCTACATCCAATCTCGATATGGTGCCTTCGGTCAACTTGGATTCACAACTGGAGCAGAGGGAGCCAGTCAGCTGGCATATCATGCAAAGGGGGGTGTGCAATCTCCGTACTCCACGTCAAACACGAAACTAGTCTTACCAAGCAATGCTCGCAGCTCCCTTAAAGAATGGCGGAGAGACCGGTGGGTTCTGAGAAGCTGGGAGTAGCCCAAGATCCACTCAGAACATCAACGCCTTAACTAACCAGATACCATAATTCTTGTAATCTTTAGCTGATGGTCGTAACATATGTCAAGCCAGATGGAACCCCTGACAAAATCGGAGTATCGTCTCCTGGCGTTTCTGAAGGAGAGGGCTCTGGCAGAATACGTATACTCGGTGGACATGAAGCAGGCGGAGCTGGCCAAGAAGCTCGGGATTTCGAGGCAGGCTCTCAGCGTGAAGCTCAGGCCACTCATTGAGCGGGGCTACGTGAGAACGGGGCGAGGGTTCGTGGACCTCACCGAGAAGAGCATGTCAGCTCTAGGTTACTACGGCAAACCAGCCTACATCCTCGTCAAGATCGAGCCCGGAAAGAGGGAAACGCTCTACAGAGCCCTGAAACTGGGAGATATCAACAAGATCAGCAGGGTGGCGGGGGATGTCGATTTGATCCTGGAGGTGGATGGAACGGAAGCAGCAAAGGTGCTGGATAGGATCAGCACTTTCGAGGGGGTCGTCGAGACGAAAACATACTTTACTCTGGAGATGATCTCCTAGCGATGCGTCTCTTGGAGCACGAAGCGAAGCGGTTGCTCGGAGAGTATGGGATCAGTGTCCCAAGGGCAGTGCTAATAGGGAACCCCTCCGAAGTGGAGGAGGCGATTCGGAAAACGGCGACTCCGACCGTTCTGAAGGCCCAACTGCCCATAGGGGGGAGAGGCAAAGCCGGGGGAGTCAGGATCGTCGATGACATCGGGGAAGGGTTGAGGGAGTCTGCTGCAATGTTTGAGGCGGAGTTTCAGGGGTTGAGACCCGAATCTGTTCTTGTCGAGGAGTTCGTGGATCACGAAGACGAGTACTACGTGAGCCTCGTCCTTTCGAGGTCGGGGCGGCGGTTCGTGGCCCTTGCCTCGCAAAGGGGCGGCGTGGATGTGGAAGAGCTGTCCGCAGAAGGTGCCCTGCATGTGGAGCGAATCCACCCTGTGGTCGGCCTCATGGACTTCCAGACGAGGAGGCTGGCCACGAGACTCCTCCCCGAGCACTCAATGGAGCTGCAGACATTATTGGAGAGGATGAATCGTCTGATGCTGGACAAGGATCTTGAGCTCGTGGAGATCAACCCTCTTGTGCACACGGATAAAGGCTTGGTAGCTCTAGATGCAAAGATAACGGTCGACGACAACTCCCTGTTCCGCCAACCTTTCGCTTCGGAAGCTGCCGCAAGCACGACCTATCAAGATGAAGCTCAGAAGGTGGCCCGAGATGAAGGTTTCGCCTACGTTCCCCTGGAAGGCGAGATCGCCGTCATAGGCAACGGAGCGGGCC
>JAUWBL010000105.1 GCA_030601715.1 Candidatus Geothermarchaeota archaeon
GAGATGAAAGGCTGCGTCATACAGGTCCGGGGGGTAGGGCTTGGTCGCCCTGACCCTGGAAAGCTCTGCATCTACTCTCTTCTGAACCAACTGCAGCTTCTTCAGAAGATCCCGTGAGCGCTCTTCCATGTCCTTTCCCAAACTCTATTCACCTACAACGACTACCCCCCGCCGGTCAGGGTGGACGACCATGCACTTGGGAGATATTTCTTTCAGAGAGGTCTCGACTCTGGATACTGAATTGCCAGGGACTGCTATGATACACCCACCTCCTCCCGCCCCCGTCAGCTTTGCCCCCAATGCTCCTGAATCCTGGGCTCTGTGAACGGCTTGGTCGAGCAGGGGCGTGGATACACCCAGAGAATGCAGAAGCCCCTGGGAGACTTGAAACATTCTCCCCAAGGTCTCGAGGTCTCCTTCCCTGAGAGCCTCCCATGATGTTCCAATGAGCGTATCATTGATCTTCATCAGGGCTGAGAACACCTGCGGGTGAGAGTCTTTGACTTCGGTGACCCTGCTGACGAGATCTCCAGTGGATCGCCTCTCCCCAGAGTCCGCCACGACCAAGGACAGATCCACACCATGTGTTCTCTCCGCGACGGACCTGCTCGCACCTTCAAACAGAACGAGGCCTCCACCCGACACCGTTTGAAGATCTATGCCTGACGGGTTTCCGTGGACGATCCTCTCATACGAGGACGCCAACTCTAGAAGATCTCCCTGTCCCAACTCGGCACCAAGGTAAGCGGACACGCCCCTAACGATAGCCGCCGCAAGCGAGGCCGAAGATCCTAGTCCCGCGGACACCGGAAAGCCATACTCGATCTGCAGCTTAATCCGTTCCTTCGCGCCGCACCACTCGAACACAGCATCCAGCGTTTGATGTATCGGATGCGTGACTTCCCTCGAAACGTTGCCTTCCCAGCCTGTCGAGGGGCCATAGGTCGCCTTTCCCCCCTTATCGGGGAACACTAGCTCGATCTCTCCTTTCTTGGCACTCAAGATCCTCAGGCGCGTGTAGCGGTCGATGGCGAGAGCGACAGCGTTTCCTCCGTGCACAACGAAGTGTTCCCCCACCAGAATGACCTTTCCTGGCGATCGGACCTCCACGGCTTTGGAGGTTCTCATCTTTCAAACAGCACAGAAGCGTATCCAACAACTTGCCTGAAATCACTCGTGACGTTCCCGCTGGTTGAATACTTGAGTATTCGCCCGTGTGATGCCCCCATGGCTTTCGCAGCACAAATCGAGGCGGCAACGGGACCGTAGCCACACATTGAAATTCCGTGGCGGTACACGGTGTTTACCAGCAGATCCTCATCGAGCGTCTCCATGGCTTTCAAGACTAGCCTGTCCTTTCTTTCTGCAGATCTCTGGGACTCATAGTGGGTCAGATCGGAAGAGGATATGACGAGGGCTTCACGACCTTTGCACGCCCTAGCGATCCCCTCGCCCACCTCCCGCGATGTACCCAGATCTTGTGATAACATAACTATCGGCACGATCTTGAATCGAGGGAAGATGATTTGTAGGAACGGCACTTGTACCTCGATGGAATGCTCCCCCGCGTGTGCTGAGTAATCGACTTGGACGAGCGGAGCCTCGGCTTGTATGGCCTGGGCAAGACCAGCGTCTATCTCAACCGTGCCTAAGGGCGTCTCCCAAAAGCCTCGATCCTCCATGGCCACGGCGGCTCCTACTCCTGTATGATTGGGGCCGATGAGAACCACGGTGTCGGGGTCAGGCTGCAAAGAAAGCTGGTAGTATCCGTGTGCGGCCACCGGGCCGGAGTACGTGTATCCCGCGTGAGGCATCACGGCTGCCACGGCTGTTCTCACGTCAGAAGTCAACACGCTAGGGTTTCTCTCAGGACCATGTGTAGACAGAAAACTCTCCTTGATCTCTTCCCTGAGAGCTTTCTTCCCACCTGGGTAGAAGTAGCCTGCGACGGCAGCCGGACGAATCCGTTCTTGTGCCCTTATTCGAAGGTCACCATAAAATCCTCAATAGGATTCTCCAAGACACCACCGGGACTCAAAAGCCCTTTCTCTCTCAAGTACAGGACCGTAAGTGTCCAGAACAGAACAGCGAGAGACGACCGGCCTTTGCTGTTTCCGGGGATGGTCAGGTCTACGAATTGGGGGTACGAGTTGGTGTCGACAAAGGATACAACAGGAATCTTCATCCTCGTCGCCTCTTCCACCGCTTGGGAGTCGAAGTTGTGATCGACCACAAAGACAACGTCGGCCTCTTTGTGCTCTTTCAGCGCGTAGTTAGTCAGGGTCCCCGGAAGAAACCTCCCTGTCAACGCCGTCATTCCGGTGAGTTCACACATTCTCTGGATTCCTTTCTCGGCGTATTCCCTGGCCGATGTTATCAAAACCTTCTCCGAAGGGAACCGAGAGAGGAACTTGGCTGCCACCTCAAGCTTTTCCAAGGTCTTCAACACGTCGATGAGGAAGAAGCCCCTTGGGTGAACTCGGTATATGAACCCCTCGCTGAAGGTGGTCTTCGTTTTCCTGCCGTAGTGAACCTTGTATCTGACCATCAACTCGGGAGAAATCTCTAGCTTCTCTGCTTCTTCCTTCTGAGTGGCCTGAACCTCTTTTGCTTCTGGCTCTTCTATCTTCGGTTCTGCTTGTCCTCCAGTTTGTTCTTCAGTCGTCTCAAGACACCCTATGCAATTGATGTCAACTTAGCCTTCCCAGTGAGTTGCTCTTCGATCCACATAAGTTCGTTAAGCTTGGCTAGGCGTTCTCCTCCCACTATGCCCGCCTTGATCATCTCAGCTCCAAATCCCACAGCTATATGTGCCAAATGAGCGCTGGTTGTCTCCCCCGACCTATGAGAGACGATGATCGTGAATCCTCCTTTTCGGGCTACCAGCACGGCTTCCTCTGTTGAGGTCAGATCGCCAACTTGGTTGGGCTTGATGATGACGGCGTTGCCAGCACCTTCCTCAACTCCTCTCCTAAGCCTGGATGCATTGGTCACGTAGAGGTCGTCGCCGCAGACCAGCGCACCAGACATCTCTGTTGTCAGCCTTTGGAAACCATCGAAGTCATCCTCCTCAAGTGGATCCTCCAAGTACGTCAGTCCGAATTCCTGTGCTAGATCCAAGATGAATCCCATCTGTTCGTCTCTCGTTCTGGTAGCGTTGGACTTACGGTAGATGTAAACTCTGTCTTCCCTGTCCCATATCGAGGAAGCGGCCACGTCCAAGCCGAACGCAAACTTCTGTCCGTCTCGTGACTGTACGCAATCCGCTGCCTCAGCCAAGACTTGGAGGATCTCTTCCTCGTTCAGGGAACTCGACCAAGCCCCCTCGTCGTTTCTCCCTCCTAGGAAGCAGTCGTCTCGCTTGCTCAGCAACCGACCCACCTCACGATGCAGCGCCAATAAGGAGAACACAGCTTGCCTGACGGAACTCGCACCGAGGGGATATGCTAGGAATTCTTGGATGTCGGAAGCCCTTCCCAGGGAGTGTTCGCCCCCACCCACGACGTTGCCGAGGGGAACAGGTAACCTGTGGTGAGGCCCTCCTGAGATCCACGCAAAGAGAGGGAGGTGCTCCTCACTCGCTCCGGCTTCCGCCGCCGCGACCGACACTGCCAATGAGGCAGAGGCTCCGACTTTGGAGTAGTTTGTTGTTCCGTCGATCTCGCGCAGGGCTTCGTCGACCTCCCTGCAGGAGCCGTATTCCAGACCTGCCAGAGATGGGGAGATATCGTTCCTCAATACCCGGAGGGATTCGCTGATCCCGCCCTTTGGGAAAGCGGGAGCTTCAAACCTACCGACGCTAGCCCCCGAGGGTGCGCAAAAGCTGCCTCTTCCTCCCTCGGTGAAGATCTCAACTTCTAGGGTCTCTTCACCGCGGCTGTTGGCCACTACACGCCACTTAATGTCTTTGATAACGGCCAAGCTGTGAACCTACTCGCGCCCGGGCTTTCTTCCTGCTTTAACCGAGAGGAAGAGGTCTATGACCTCCACGTGGGAAATGATCATTCTTCGGCAACAGTACCTCTCTAGCCCCAGCTGGTCGAGGGCTTCACGAGAGTCTTCTCCTTCTTCCACTGCCTTCACAAAGCGGTAGTACTTGTCCGCGACGAGAGCACCACACGAGAAACAACGGATGGGAACCATCAAGGCGGGTCACCTATACGACTTCTGTTTCCTTACTCTCGCGCCTGGTCCGCCGAACTTCTTCTTCTCTTTTCGTCTCGGGTCCCCTGCCAAGAAGCTTCGTTCATAAGCCGTGTAGAGATTGGAGATCCTCTTTCTCTTAGTTGAGCTGGCAAGGGCCTTGGCCACGGCTATCCCTACGGCTTCAGCCTGCCCCATGAAGCCACCTCCCTTGACTCGAACGTCTATATCGAACTTCTTGGCATAGTCTTTGGCTATGGCGAGAGCTGTAATGATCCTCATTCTAGCGGCTCTTGGCTGGAGGATCTCCAGTGGGGCTCCATTGATCCTTACGCTACCATCGCCTGAGGTAATCCGAGCCCAAGCAATCGCGGTCTTCCTCTTGCCAGTGTAGACCCTTGCTTGTCTTGCGGTCAAGCTATCCGTACTCCCCAGCTCTGCGCCAACCGAGCTGCCTAGCGATCTCCTCCAACGTGAGATAGCCGTAGGGGGATCTTCTATATAGGATCTCCGGAGGCCTCTGCGATTCAACTTCGTCGAAGCGAGTGGGTTGGCCTACGTACACCCTCAGCCTTCTACTGGGTTCTCTACTCCTCGCCTTTTTCTTGGGCAGCATACCGTCTATCATGTGCTTCAAGATGCGGTCAGGGGTCCTTGCCTTGAA
>JAUWBL010000217.1 GCA_030601715.1 Candidatus Geothermarchaeota archaeon
GGTCCGCGAGGGCGGGGAAGATCTTCTCAGGGAGCTGGGAGTCCGAGACTCAAAGCTCCTGACCCCCGCGAGGAGGAGGGAGCTCTCAACGGAGATCCCCAAGGTCTCATCCAACCACATACTCAAAGAAATAGGGGCCTCCGAGATCGACGAGGCCGTGACCGGTAATAGGCTCAACTACCTTGAAGCCCGGGTCATGGCGGAGATCACACGTGAGATCCGGCCAGACACTGTGTATGTGGACGCTCCGATTGCCGACACGGGAGCCTTCGCTGAGATGCTCAGAGCCCACCTCACGAACCCTCCTGAGATCATCGCGGAGAATCATGCCGACAGGGAGTATCCCGTGGTGGCAGCGGCCAGCATCTTGGCGAAGGTGCGACGCGACCGACGCATCGAGGAACTCCACGAGACCTACGGCGACTTCGGGTCAGGATACCCCAGCGACACCAAGACTCTCCGATTCCTAGAAGGCTGCTACACCAGAGAAGGGAGCTTTCCACCCATCGTGAGAAGGAGCTGGGCCACAATCAAGGAACTGGAAGCAAGGCTAAGCCAACGAAAGATGTCAGACTACCTATAGCTTGCTGGCGGATGGGGGCGAGTGACTGGAACCGAAGTGGCCCCCATCGACATCTCGGAGTGCTCTGTTGCACACGGGTCGCCTTCCCCGGTGGAGGAACAGCTCTAGCCCTCACTCTAAGGCTTGTGCACCGGTCCTGCACAGCTGTTGCTAAGAGTAATGTGCTTTGGTCGACAATCAGTATCTCGGAGGGGTTTGTTGTCTAATACACGCTTTTTGGAAGCACTCGGGGGAGAGGAGGAGATAGCCATAACGGTGAAGGGTCGGCGTACTGGAAGGAGGTACACGACGCCTGTCTCGTTCGGGGTCGACGCGGGGAAGGTCTACCTGCTCCCGACCAGGGGTTCGAACAACAACTGGTACAGGAACATCCTGGTCAACCCGGCCATGCGCGTCAAGGTGGGCAACAGAACCTTCGATGTGAGGGCTAAGGCTCTGACCGACCGGGCCTCAGTAGAGAGGGTGATGGACCTCATCGCGGCCAAGTACGGGAAGGACTACTTGGAGCGGTGGTACTCCGTCTTCGACGCCGCCGTCGAGGTCGCGCCGTAGAGGCCTCCCAGATCCGACGAGCAGTCTGGACGCTGGTGGTAGTCTCATGGAAAGAGAGATCGCGTGTCGTCCCATAGGCACCGTCAAGAGGACAGAGGGAGGCATCTCCGTCCTTGAGGTCTTCCCCGAGTTTTGCGAGGGGCTCAACCGCCTGACCACCTTCTCCCACATCTTCGTCCTCTACTGGTTCCATGAGAGAGACACGGAGAACGGACGTAGGGTTCTGAGGGTCCGTCCCAAGAAGCACCCCGGAGCACCCCTCGTTGGAGTCTTCGCCTCCCGGAGCCCAGACCGCCCGAACCCCATCGGACTGTCCGTTGTCCGTCTTCTCGGTCGGGATGGATGCAGATTAGAGGTTGAGGGCCTAGACGCCCTCGAGGGCACGCCCGTCCTAGACATCAAGCCCTACATCCCAAGGGCCGACGCCATCTCAGAGGCAAGGGCTCCAGAATACACGCTGGAGGGTCCGCCTACCTAGTGACGCTTCTGAGTTGTCTTCGACGGTCGGGTCAGCGAGCAGACGCTCTTGCGATAGGGCACGGTGAATCGCTGTCCATACGTCCCGAACTGTGCATTTGAAGGAAAGAGAGGAGCCTCTGCACAGCTCTTCGTCGGTGTTCACACTTCTAGAAGCTGAGGAATGTGGGCTCCCCTGGATAGGCGCCGGTTCACCCTCCACCGGGAGGACGGTTTCTACGCCCAGATCCAAGATGAAGTGCTGGCAGAGTTTGGGCTCCTCGGTGTGGAGGAGTAACACCCTGTCGGGGGGCGATCTCCCTGATCATGTCTTTGAGGTCTTTGGGGACGTGGACCTGATAGTTCACCCTAGCCACTTCGTCGGGATGCAGTTTTGGAGGATTTGACGTACTGGGCCTCCTTCAAATAGCCCCTGCCAAAGTCGATGAAGACCTTCGTCCCACGGTCTTCTAGGAGGATTTTGTTGCCTCCTACTTCTCCCACTCCGCCATACAGTGTGAGAGCCGTCAAGGAGCTCGCCTATCCTAGCCGATCTGGTTTGGAGAAGGTAAGCCTTCCACCCCTAGAACGACACGTCGAACCGGACAGGATGCGCCTCTCCTCTTCTACATGTGTTCGCAACGCTGACAAGTTATTCAACGAGGGTCGACATATCCAGGGTTGTGATACCGAAAGTTCACGGGTGGTTGTCCTGGAGGAGCTGAAGAGGAGAATAAGGGATGAGCTAGTGGTCGGAAAGACGCGGGTCCTGGAGGAGAACCTGTCCGTGGCCAAGCGGCTGTTCGCCCTCTCTGAGGAGGGGGACATAGATCTCCGGGTCGACAGGTCGAGGCTGACCAACCGACAGCTGATAGCTCTCTACATGGTTGCCAAGGCCTACGCCAAGGAGGGGGGCCTGGTGGAGTCTGAGGTCGTCACCAACGA
>JAUWBL010000127.1 GCA_030601715.1 Candidatus Geothermarchaeota archaeon
CAACACAACCTCTTCCAGCTTCCAGATCACGTGCCCTCCACCAACGCGGCCCTCCTGGAACCCCTCTCCTGCGTCGTGCACGGCATAGAGATCGCCGGCATCGCCCCCGGCGACAACGTAGCATTGTTGGGTTCGGGCCCCATAGGCCTCCTCCACCTCCAGCTAGCAAGACTGAGAGGTGCCGCCTCCGTGGCCGTCTCCGACCTAAACCCAAAGAGGCTCCGAACAGCCCAGAAACTGGGCGCTGACGAAACCATAGACCCTGGTGAAGAGGATCCCGTCCAGAGGGTGAAAGAACTCTTCGACGGCCGAGGCGCTGATGTCGCCATAGAAGCCGTAGGCAGACCTGAGACGTGGCAACAAGCGGTGAAGATGACTCGCAAGGGAGGCAGAACCCTCCTCTTCGGGGGCTGCCCGTCAGGAACCCAGGTAACATTCGACGCCGGCCACATCCACTACGGCGAATTGACTCTCAAGGGAAGCTTCCACCACACCCCCAGCTCGGTGAAAACCGCCTTCGGGCTCATCGAAGGAAAACAACTGAACTTGGAGCCACTGATCACCGGTTCCGCAAGGCTGGGAGAGCTCCAGCAGGCGCTCGAGGCTATGGCACGAGGAGACGCCCTCAAGATCGCGGTGTATCCATAGGAGGGAAGGACCGCTACCTGACGAGGGAGCGTGGATTCTCGAGCAACCCCTTGACCTCGCCCAAGAACCTCCCCGCCGGGACCCCGTCCACCACCCTGTGATCGAAGACCAGGGAAAGGATGGCGACATTCCTCACCTCAACGGTGTCATCCGTTGCAACTGGCCTCTTCGACATGCTCCCTATGCCTAGGATCCCAGTATGAGGCGGGTTGATGACCGGCGCGAAGAGCTCTACCCCCACCTCTCCCAGATTCGAGACGGTGAAGGTTCCCCCCGTTACGTCGCTGACGCTCAGCCTTCCCTTGACGGCCTTCCCCGTGAGGTCAGCAATCCTCTGCGATATCTCTTCCACGGCGAGCTTGTCAGCTCCACGGATCACTGGTGCTACGAGTCCCTCGGGCCGATGAACCGCCACGGCGACGTTGATGTCCTCATAGACCTTGATCTGTTCTCCCTCCAGAGCGGAGTTCAGGATGCTGTGTTTCTCTAAAGCCAACGCCGTCGCCTTCACCACGAAGGCCGTCAGAGAAACGGATACCTCCTTAGTCTGCTGGATCTTCACCCGGAGGCGGAGGACTTCCTCCATGTCCACCGTCATCGCCAAGTGAACGGGAACCGCCCTACGGTGGCTGTAGGAGAGCCTCTCAGCTATGGTTTTCCTAGTGCCCGACAAGGGGATCACCTCCGCCACTCGTGGTAGCCCTGAGGGCATCCGCGCCTCCCGTAGCCTTCGCCTCTGAATCTCGGCCTCTACGTCGGCCTTCACTATTCTTCCACCGGGTCCGCTCCCCACCAACGCGGCATAATCTATGGAGTGCTCCCTTGCAAGCCTCCGGGCCGCCGGGGAGATAGGGACCGCTCGTTTGGGTCCGGCCTCGGCCGCCACACCCGACACAGGTCTGGCTGTCGCGGCTGGGAGGGGCTCACCAGGTTCCGTTACGATGGCGATGCTCTCCGTGACGGGGACCTCCGATCCTTCCTCTTGGATTATTCTGGCCAGGATTCCTGAGGCGGGGGCCTCAATGTCAAAGGTCGTCTTCTCTCCCTCGGCTAGGGCTACGGGCTCGCCCTTCTCCACTCGGTCACCCTCTTTCTTGTACCATTCGAGGACAACCCCCGTCTGCATGCCCGGGTCTAGGCGCGGCATAACCACTTCCCACATTTCGCCTCACCCAAACAGGCCTAGGGCCGCCGAAACGACCTTGTCAGCGTCAGGCATGTAAGCCTGCTCCAGCTCAGGAGAGAAGGGAATGGGCATGTCCGGTGGAGCGACCCTGACTATGGGGGCGTCGAGATAGTCGAAGGCTCTCTCGACAACCTCTGCCGCGATGGTGGCGCCGATGTTGCCACTGCGGTTTCCATCCTCCGCTACGACGAGGCGCGACGTCTTCTTCACAGAATCGACGATTGCATCTATGTCTAAGGGCTGGATCGTTCTGGGATCAACCACCTCCGCGTTGATACCTCTCTCTTCAAGGGCGTCGGCTGCCTTCATCGCCTCCACCACCACCCGTGACACGGCTACTATCGTCAGGTCCTCACCCTCTCGCTTGACATCGGCCCGCCCCAGCGGCAAGACGTACTCCTCCTCGGGGACCTCTCCCTTCGTTCGGTAGAGGGCCCCACTCTCGATGAAGAGAACCGGGTCGTCGTCCCGGATGGCTGCCTTGAGCAGGCCCTTCCCATCGTATGGGGTCGACGGCAAGACGACCTTGAGACCGGGAGCTTGCAGGAACCAGGAAGGGAAACACTGGGAGTGCTGGGAGCCGTGCACCCTCCCGAGGCTGTACTGGGTCCGGATAACCAGTGGGGCACTGAGTTGTCCCCCGCTCATGAAACGAGCCTTTGGCACGTGGTTCAAGACCTGGTCCATGGCGACGGCGAGAAAATCCATATACATGATCTCCGCCACGGGCCTGAGACCCAGCAGGCTGGCACCGAGGGCAGCACCGACAATGGCCGTCTCGGATATCGGGGTGTCTCGAACCCGTTCCGGCCCAAACTCCTCGAGCAGGCCCCTCGTCACCTTGTACACGCCTCCAAAGACCCCTATCTCCTCCCCCAGCAGGATCACATCCGGATCCCTCAGCATCTCCTCGCGCAGGGCCTCATTGAGGGCGTCAGCGAGGGTGATCTCCCTCATTTCCGATACCTCACGAGTAGACATACCTCTCCAGCTCCTCGAAAGCAAGCACAGGACTCCGAACCGAGAAGTCGACGGACTCTCCAACGGTCTCCTCGACCTCGGCCTCAATCTTCTCGATCCCAGCCTCCTCGATCAGACCGTCCCGCAAGACTTTGGCCTTCAGAATCTCTATGGGATCTCTCTCGAGCCATCGCGCCTCCTCTTCCTGCGGGCGATACTCGGCCTTGTCGTACACCCCGTGGCCCTTCATCTTGTAGGTTCTACACTCCAAGAACGCGGGACCCTCCCCCCTCCTGATTCCCTCCAGCGCCTTCCGCGTTGCCACGTAGACGGAGGCGGCATCGTTTCCATCAGCGATGAAGGTCTTCATGCCATAGGAGGAGGCTCTCGCGGCGATGGAGTCCGATGACATGGCCTCCTCGACCCTCGTGGACATCGCGTACAGGTTGTTCTCACACACAAACAGGACGGGCAGCCCCCAGACAGCGGCCAAGTTCAGACCCTCATGGAAAGAACCGATGTTAACCGCGCCGTCGCCGAAGAAGACGGTCGCAACGTTCCTGGTTCCACGGTGCTTCATGGCGAGAGCCACACCAGTGGCAATAGGAACGCCTCCGGCAACTATCGCGGAGGCGAAGAGCACACCCCTCTCTCGGTATATCGCCGCGTGCATCGAGCCGGAGAGCCCCTTGCAAGTGCCCGTTGACTTCCCGAAGAGCTCAGCCATCAGAGGCCTCATGGGGACGCCCTTGGCGATGGCGTGGCCGTGCCCCCTGTAGGTCGTGAGCACCATATCCTCCCTTTCAAGGGCGGACATAACTCCGGCCGCCACGGCCTCCTGACCTAGATAGAGGTGGAGGGGACCGGTGATCTGTCCCTTGAGGAGGTAGAGCTCCTCCGCCTTCTCCTCGAAACGCCTGATCTCAATCATCTTCCTCAGCATCCACAGCAACCTCTCCCCAGAGAGGCCGTGCCGTGGGTAATCCTCCTTCGGTATCGAACGCAGATCCGTGATGGTCATTCCACGCTCAACCTCTCAACTCCCAGCACGCGCACAACGTAAGAGCCAAATCAGCTCGTATTAAGACTGGAGCGCGAGAAAGAGTACTCCTTCCTCCCAAATGCTCCACCTGTCCCGAGAGTAGTTGTTCGGTCGCTCAGCTCAAGATCTCGACCTTGTCCACTTTGGCGTCGCCCATCTGCATCTACACCCAGGACACCCCGAGCCATGACCCTGAGCCAATGCGGTCCTCGATGATCACCTGATGGTACATGATCAGCTCCTATCACGGCGGCCTTCGTCTCCACCACTCATTTTCAGCCTGGCTCTAGGTGCTGTT
>JAUWBL010000170.1 GCA_030601715.1 Candidatus Geothermarchaeota archaeon
AGGAGGAGGACATCGGCCGTTTTGGGCCCTATCTTCGGGAGGCTCATCAGGGTCTCCCTCGCTTCATCCAGAGGGAGATCGAGGACGCTGTCCAAGTCTCCCCGGAATCTCTCCAGAACCTCCGATGAGAGGGCCTTGAGGGCCTTCGCCTTGGTGCGGTACAGGCCTCCAACCCTTATAGCATCTTCGATGGCCTCTACATCAGCTTTTAGGATGGCTTGGGGGTCGATGCTGACCGCGTTCCTCAGGTTTTCGTAGGCTCGCATCGTGTTTCGGTCGTTGGTGTTCTGAGAGAGGAGGGTGACAACCAGGGTCTCGAAGGCAGTTCTCCCTCCTCGTGCCGATTTGGGTACAGCGAAGTCCTTGGACCTGATCTTGTGAACTTGTCTCAGAGTCTCGAGGATTCTTCCTTCCCTTGATCCAACCGCTGCAGGACTCATCTGAACTCGCTTTCGTCGGACTCCGGCTTGTTGTAGGTCGACTCGCTTCGGAAGGGGCCGGATTTCTGTATCTCCGATGGCATTGAGGCGAATAAATAGAACTAATATGGATACATCACCGGTCTAGTGGTAGGAGAGCAGGATGAGTTCCCTCTCGGAGATCAGGGACCCCCTCCACGGGTACGTCAGGGTGAACGAGCTGGAGGCGGGGATCGTGGACACCCCTACCTTCCAGAGGCTGAAGAGGATCAAGCAGCTCTCTATGGTCCACCTGGTCTATCCAGGAGCGGAGCACTCCCGCTTCACCCACAGCCTCGGAGTCATGCACCTGGCGGGGAAGACGGCGAAGGTTCTCCGGAGGCAGGACCTCGTGACAGAGGATGAAGCTCAGGAAGTGAGGTTGGCAGCCCTCCTCCACGATGTGGGTCACGGCCCCTTCTCCCACACCTTCGAGGACCTGCTCTGGAGCGTCCGAGGGATGACCCACGAGGACGTGACCACCTGGCTGATAGAGGAAGGGGAGCTGACCGAGGTCATCGAGGACGGCGGCTACGAGCCCTCCAGGATCGCGGCGATGGCCCTAGGGAGGTACAGAGGCGAGAAGTCCTTTATGGGTGAGATAATCGCGGGGCCCTACTGCTCCGACATACTGGACTACCTGATCCGGGACGCCTACTTCTGTGGCGTGGAGTACGGTCGGATCGACACCTTCAGGATCATCGACTCTCTAAGCGTCTGCGACGGCCGACTGGCGGTTTCCGTGGGCAGCCTCTATGCCTTGGAAGCCTTCGTCATCGCCCGCTACGAGATGTTCAAGGCCGTCTACTTTCACCGAACCGCCCGGGCCGCCGGCCTCATGATCAGCGAGGCCATGCAGCTGGCCGATGAGGAGCTGGGGTTCACCAGCTTCAAGAATCCCGAGGATTATTTGCAGCTCACCGATGAGTACGTCGTCGACCGCATCTTGGGGAGCAAGAGCCGGAGGAAGAACATGAGGAGGGCCAAGGAGCTGGTTCGGGCCATCTTGGCTAGGGACCTTATCAAGATGACCTTCGAGAGGGTGTTTCAGACCAAGGACCCGTTCTTCACCACCTTCCTCAAGGAGGAGGCCACGAGGGAGTCCCTGCTGAGCAGGATCGCCGTGAAGGCCGAGGTCCCCCGAGACAAGCTGTTCTTCGACTATCCCTCCCTCGTCTCTGTGCCTCACTACTCGATGAAGGGGGAGTATCCCGCCTTCGTCAGGGAGAACGGGGAGAAGAGGCTCATCTCGGTGCCCACCCTCTCCCACCTCCTCGACTCCTTGGCGGGGTACACCAACATCATCCGCATCTACTCAACCGAGGACGTCAGAGAGAAAGTGGAGGGCGCCGTGGGGGAGATCCTGGGAGGAGTAGACTACACCTACAAGATCTCCTATTGACGGGATGTGATTTCACGTTCGGCATCTGGTCTGGAGTCGGGCAGATGCTCGAACACAGAACGTTGCCAAGGAGGGCGTGAGACACGCCCTTTCAAGCTACCGACTCTGGAGGGAGCTTGGTGTCGCACAGGACGGTGAGAGCTAGGGTGTACGTCACCCTTACGTTCCAGGTTTGAGCTGGGTTCTTGGTCATCACAATGCCTGAAAAGACCATACTCGTTTTGGGCGGAGGAATCGGAGGGCTAGTAGCATCTAACCTGTTGAAAGCCAGGCTGGGAGATCGCGCTACCGTAAGGTTGGTTGATCGAAAGAAGCAATTCCGGTTTCCACCTTCGTACCCCTGGTTAATGCTTGGCAAGAGGAAGCCTGAACAGGTTCAGAAAGATCTAAGCCTTCTAGAGAAGAAGGATATCGAGGTCATCAACGACGAGGTACAGTCCATAGACATCGAGAAGAAGCTCGTCAAGACGAAGGAGGATGAGCTGTCATACGACTACCTCATAGTAGCCCTTGGCGCTGAGTATGCCCCAGAAACCATACCCGGCTTCGAGGAGCATGCTCACCACAACTACAACTTAGATTCAGCTCTAAGGTTCAAGGAGGTAGTCGAAACTTTTCAGGGGGGAACCGTAGCTGTAGGGGTTTCGCGAACACCCTTCAAGTGCCCCGCGGCTCCCTACGAGGCAGCCCTCCTTCTGGAGGACTTCTATGCAACGAAGGACATGAGGGAAAAGGTAGCGTTCGAGTTCTTCACCCCCGAAGGCGCCCCTCTGGCAGCTGCACCCCCAGAGATAGGGAGCAAGGTTCTTGATCTTCTAGAATCGAGGAACATCAACTGCCATCTAAAACTGAAAGTCACGGAAGTCAGACCCAACGAACTCCGCTTTGAAGGTGGAGACAGCATCCCCTTCGACCTGCTTTTCTGCGTGCCGCCGCACAGGGCACCACGACCCGTAGTGGGCACAGGACTAACAGATGGCACTGGATGGATTCCCGTCAACCCGAAGACACTCGAAACCGAGCATAAGGGTGTCTATGCTGTAGGTGACGTGACATCTCTACCAACTCCAAAGGGCTACGTTCCATTCCTTCCCAAGGCAGGGGTCTTCGCCCATGGCCACGCTGAAGTCGTAGCGCACAACATAGCCGCTGAGATAAGGGGTGGAGGAGAGATGCGGGAGTGGGATGGACACGGCGAGTGTTTCCTTGAGGTAGGCGGTGGGAAAGGCGGCTTCGTAAGAGGCAACTTCCTAGGTGAGCCGAAGCCAGAGTTCGAGTTC
>JAUWBL010000134.1 GCA_030601715.1 Candidatus Geothermarchaeota archaeon
TTCCGCTCCGCTATCTCTGGACGGTGACCTCTTCAGGGTCCACACGTCTAGCCAGCAAACATGGGTTTTTGGCTTTGTCACAACTCAAGTGATCGAGCAGCAGCTAGGCCTGCAATCGTCGTGGAATCTCTCCACATCACATCGTTGACCTCTTCGGATCTAGGGATGGGGAAAATCCTTGGACTTCTTAGCTCTGCAAGTAGGGCTTGATGATCTCGTAGACTTTCTTTGCCTTCTCCTCAGGCGTACCCTCCACGAACTCTCTCAACCTTTCCGGAGACTTCGCCTCGATCAAGCGGTCAACAGACGTGTGTGATCCCGGAAGGCCGACCATCTCTGGCTCAACTCCGAGCTCTCCTATGTCCCAGACCTTGAGCTCGAACTCTCGTTCAGCCCATCTCTTCCGTCTGAAGTCGGGGAAACGAGGGCTGTTGACACCTATCTCCACGGACACCAAAGCCGGCATGTGCACGGCGATGACTTCGTGGCCACCAGTGATGCTTCTCTTCCCCCTAAGTCGTCCGTCCTCCCCAATCTCCAGCTGGGATACGTACGTTATTTGGGGTACATCGAGCCACTCGGCGACTCCCGGGGGAACCTGGCCTGTACTGGAGTCCGAGGTCTCCTCCCCACACAGGATGAGGTCGACATCCCCGATCTTCACCACGGCCTCTGCCAGGGCATAGGATGTCGCGTAGGTGTCCGCTCCAGCGAAGGCCCGGTCGCTCAGCAGAACAGCGTCGTCGGCCCCCATTGCTATGCCCATCTTGAGAAACCCTTCGAACAGGGGCGGACCCATGGAAAGGAGAATAACCTCTCCCCCATGCTTGTCCTTTAGTTGGAGCCCCATCTCCAAGGCATGCTTGCAGGCCGGGTTCAGTTCGTTCTCCACCTCTGTGCGAACGATGGTCATCGTCTCAGGGTCCACCTTCACTTCTTCGGGCTTGGGAACCACCTTCGCGCACACAACGATCTTCAGTCCGTCCTTCATCCTCACTCCCTCGACCCTCGTACTTCCTTGATGAGGGGCGGCAGGACCTTGAAGAGATCGTCCACGACGCAGTAGTCGGCGTGGTCGAATATGGGCGCCTCCCTGTCCGTGTTTATGGCAACAATCACCTCGGAGTCGTCGATGCCTGAGGTGAAGGTCATGGCCCCGCTGGCCCCCGCGACGATGAGGACCTTCGGCCTGACCGAGTAACCCGTCGTTCCAATCTGGTGGTCCCTCGATACGTAGCCCTCGTCGGCTAGTGGCCTGGTCACACCCACCTCCCCTCCCATCAACTGGGCGAGGTTCCTGATCAGGGTCAAGTCTCCTCCTGTTCCCAAGCCTCCAACCACCAAATGCTCCGCCCGAGTAATGTCTACCCGTTCTTCGACCACACGCTCCAATATCTCCCTCTTGACATCCTGCTCGCTGACATCCACTTCGACCGTTTCCACCGTTCCCATCCTGCTCCTGTCTGGCTCCAAAGGCGCGAAGACTCCGGGACGCACGGTTGACATCTGGGGGCGACTGGCCTCGCACTTCACCATGGCGAGTATCCCGCCACCGAAGCCCGGTACCCCCGCCACAAGCAGACCACTCTCGTCTATCTCAAGGCGCATGACATCTGCCGTCAAGCCCGTCTTGAGTCTCACCGCTAATCTCCCCGCCAAGTCTCTGCCGTCGTGCGTTGCCCCTATCAAGAGGATCTCGGGTTTTCGCGCACGCACCAGTTCCGCCATGGCCTTGGTGTGGGCGTAGGTGGAATAGTGGTCGAGGATGGGTGAATCGACAACAAGAACTTTGTTAGCGCCGAACTCCATTGATATGCGGGCGAGATGCCCTATTCCACTTCCAAGCAGAACTCCCGTCAGCTCGGTTCGTAGGGTGTCGGAGAGCTCTCTTGCTTTGCCCATGATCTCTAGGGACACATTCAGAAGTTCCTCTCCATCATGCTCGAGGTACACCCAGACTCCTCTGTAATCCTCTGGTGAAGGAGCCTCCGTCACAGCTAGCACCAAGAGATCATGGGGGCCTTCCTACAAAGCCCGTTCCACTAGCTCCGCCACGTCTCTCACGCTTACATCGCTGACCCTTGACTTCTTGAGACTGTCCTCGAAGTTGATGATGCAAAATGGACACGCGGTGGCAATAACGGTAGCTTGTGTCTCCCTTGCTTCCTCAGTCCTGAGGTCGGCGAGCCTCTTCTCCGCCTCGACCTCAATCCACATGCCTCCGCCTCCTCCGCCGCAACAGATGGCATTGTTCTTTGAATTCTTCATCTCCACCAGGTTCACCCCAGGAATTGCCTCCAGCAACCTCCTTGGCGGGTCGTATACATCGAGGTATCTTCCGAGATAGCAGGGATCGTGATATGTGACAGACGCACCGCCGCCGTTGGAAAGCCTCAGTGTGCCCCGATCAAGCAGATCCGCCAGAAACTCCGTGTAGTGGGTCGCCCTGAACTCCGCACCGTACCCGGAGTAAACATCGGAGAAGATCTCAAGGCAGTGAGGCGAGACCGTCACGACCGTCTCGGCGCCCGTGGCGTTGAAGGTCTCGACATTCTTCTCCACGAGCTCCTCTAGGAATCCCTGCTCCCCGACGCTCCTCACCACGTCACCGCAGCACTTCTCCTGGGATCCTAAGATCCCGAAATCGATATCTGCAGATCGCAGGATCTTGACAAGAGACCGGGCTACATTCTGGATCCTTGGATCATAGGAGGCGGTGCAACCAACGTAGAGGAGGACCTTCACCCCGTTCAAGGCGCTCGGAACCTCCAGTCCCTCAGCCCACTTCCCCCTGTCCCGGCTCGCTCCCCCCCAAGGGTTCCCATCCTCAAAGACCGACCACAGAGTGTTCACCAACCTGTCCGGCGCCTTCCTGTCCTCGAAGGCCGCCGTACGGAGGCCGAGAATCGCACGGACGATCTCGACCTGCCTGGGGCATCTCTCCTCACAGTACTTGCATGTAGAGCACAGCCAGAGATCTGAAGGTTCTCCATCCACTCCGAGTTGGGCTGACCTCAGAAGTTTCCTCACGTTTAAGGGTTTTCCGCTGACAAAGCCCCAGGGACACGTGGCCGTGCATGTTCCGCACTGGTAGCAGGGATCCATGGCCCCTCCGGTAAGCTCCGAGATACGCTCCCAAACCTCATCGTTCAGGAAGAGCATCTGGCTTGTCACGCCCTTCTCCCCCCGTCCGCATGAATCTTGTCAGCCTTGCTCGGCTCCTTGCGTATCAGAACATCCATCTCTGTGAGCTTCTCTGCAAACTTCCGGCCTTCGGCCGCCGTGAACCAGTCAAGGTGCAGTCTGTCCCCGTCGTATCCTCGGGCTCCAAGCCGCTTCTGCCATCTGGGCACCCTCTTTGCCGTCTGCTCGTTTGCAGTGATGTAGTGGCAATCCCCCAAATGGCAGCCTGAGACGAGGACCGCCCCTGCCCCACGCTCGAAGGCCCTCTGGATGAACCTCTCCGAGACGCGGGCCGAACACATGGTCTTGATGATCCGCGAGCTCGGCGGGTACTGGATTTTCTCGATACCTGCTTGATCCGCCCCCGCGTAGGAGCACCAGTTGCACGCGAAGACCAAGACCTTCTCCTCGGGGTTCTCTAGGGTGGCGGCGTCGATCTGGGCCATGATCTGTTCGTCAGTGAAGCCGGGCATGGTTATGGCGTTTCTTGGGCACTCGGCGGCGCACGCACCGCATCCCATGCACATGGCTTGGATTACAGTGGCGGTCACTCGCTGCTCCACATCTATCGCACTGTACGGACAGACCCTCGCACAGAGGCTACATCCATTGCACAGTTCCTTGTCGATGATAGCGGCTAGGGGCTCGAGCTCAATGGTGTCGCGGGAGAGCAGGGAGCTCGCCTTGGAAGCCGCTGCGAGGGCCTGTGCGACGGAGTCCCGTACATCCTTCGGAGCCTGAGCGGCTCCACACAGGTAGACGCCCTCTACGGCCGCCTCCACGGGCCCCAGCTTGGGATGCCTCTCAAGGAGAAATCCATCCTCGCTCTTGGACACCTTGAGCTGCTGAGCCACATCGATCCCTTCGGAGTCGGAGGGCACGAGTCCAACTGTGAGCACCA
>JAUWBL010000129.1 GCA_030601715.1 Candidatus Geothermarchaeota archaeon
CCATCAGCGACAAGATCAAGAAGAAGGGGTTGCGTGTGGTTTCGATTAGCGAGACCCGGCCAACCCTGGAAGATGTCTACATCAGCCTCGTGGGCAGGGGCCTGAAGTGAGCCACAGCCGGGGCTTCCTGACGGAACTCGAACTCAACCTGAGGGCCGCCTACGCCAGGGCCTGGGTTAGGATAGTGGGCGGAAACCGGGAGCCCATGTGGATAGCCTTCGAGGTAATACTGCCGATCATGACCCTCAGCGCCTACGTCTTCGTCTACCGTGTGCTCAACGCCCCGCCCGAGTTCACCGGCTTCGTAGTCATTGGGGGGATGATGCTGGCCTTCTGGCTCAACGTCCTATGGAACATGGCGGCCCAGCTCTACTGGGAGAAGGAAACCGGCAACCTCACCCACTTCCTGATAGCTCCCATCTCGCGGATGGCCATACTCCTAGGGATGGCCCTCGGCGGAGCCGTCAACACCACCCTGAGGGCCATAGCTATCCTCGTCTTCGGCACCTACATCTTCCAAGTCGAGTACACCATCGGGGACCCCTTCACGGCGATGCTCATCTTCATCCTCACGCTGGTTGCCCTCTACGCGTTGGGCATGCTCTTCTCCTCCCTCTTCCTGCTGTATGGCCGTGAGGCGTGGCACACCGCCAACCTCTTCCAAGAACCCGTCTTCTTCGTGTCGGGCTTCTACTTCCCCGTGAACCTGTTGCCCTTCTGGATCCAGGTCGCCGCTTCGATCCTACCGATAACCTTCGGTCTGGACGGCATCCGAAACGTCCTCATCAACGGTGCCCAACTGGACGGTGTCTATGTGCACATCCTTGTGCTCCTCCTCTTCATTGCGATCCTGCTGCCGCTGGCCAGGTGGGGGCTGGCCTACATGGAGCGCCTCGCGAAGAAAGAGGGGAGGCTGACCCTGAGATGGATATAGGACGGTTTCTGAAGTCGGCGAGGCAGGGCTTCTCGCTGGGATGGAAGGTGGAGAGCAACTGGACCGATCCGTGGCTCTTCTCCATCTACTCCATCATCAGGCCTTTCGCGTCCCTTCTGATAGTGGCCTTCATCTACATCATAGGCAGCCAGGCCGGGGGCACGGTGAACCCGGAATTCCTAGCATACCTACTTGTGGGAAACACCTTCTTCATCTACGCCGCCACGATCCTCCTCACCATGGGCTGGCTCCTCCACGACGACCGCGAGCACTACGAGGTCTTCAAACACATCTACATCTCTCCCGGAACCATCCACTCCTATCTTCTGGGTAGGGGGTTGGCAGCCGCCTCCATAGCCACCGTCTCAGTGGTACTGACCCTCGTGTTCGGTGCCGCCCTGTTCAACCTCCCCATCGATCCCTTGGCGATAAACTACCCCCTCCTCATAGCGAGCGTCGCCGTGGGCGTGCCCAGCCTCATCTTCACAGGCTACATGCTCTACGGCGTGAGCTTGGTCTCTGCGAAGCTCGAGTGGGCCTTGGGAGAGTACGTCTCCGGCATCTTCTTCCTGCTGGCAGGCGTGATCTTCCCACCGGAGGTGCTCCCAACTTGGGTCCAGCCCCTATCGAACGTCCTCCCATTGACCTACTTCTTGCGAGTGGTCAGAGCCTCCATGCTGAGCCCAGGCGCTCCTCTACCGGCCAGTGATCTGCTCTATCTGGTGCTCTACTCTCTGGCGACGGCGGCCCTAGGCCTTGTCGTGTTCAGATTGGCGGAACAGAGGGCGAAGAAGAGGGGACTCATCGACATGAAGGCGGTCTACTAGTGACGACATGGATGTTGAAGGTCGTATGGTCTTCGCTGTGTGATTTTTCTGTCATTGTTTTAGTAGTATTGATTTGAGCCATGCTTCGAGAACTGCCTAGCGAGATCGAAGAGGTGTTCGAGAAGGCTCTTGTGGCGGAGTTCACCGTCATAGACGAGGATGGCGTGCCGGTGACCCACCCCTCTCTTCCGCTCTACGACAAAGAGGATGGGAAGATCTACGTTACCTCTAGCCTCCTCTTCAGCAAGAAGCTGGAACACGTCAAGAGGAACCCGAAGGTCTCCCTCTGCTTCTCCAACAGAGGGGGGTTGCAGGTGGACCCCTATCGTGTCGTGCTGGTGAAGGGCGACGCAAGGGTGGACGAGGAGGATGTTCATCACGGGTGGGAGAGGCTTCTGCCTCTGTGGCGAAGGAAGGAGCCCTACATAAACGCGCTTGTGGCTCAGAGGTACGCCCTGCCTCTCTTCTGGGACAGGGCGGTAATCGAGATGGAGCCTACCAAGGTTTACTTTTGGCCTGGTGGACGAGTGGATGAGAGGCCAGAAGTCTACGGGGTGAAGAGCACGTGACCCTAGAAGACATCCTGTCAAAGGTAGGCGAGTTCGAGGATGCGGTTCTCTCCTTCGTAGACGAAGACGGGTATCCCTTCAGCCTTCCGGCTGAGTTCTCAGTCACGGCTTCTGGCAAAATACACTTGACGAGGCCTGAGGCCTTGAAACAGTCGTTGGCTGGCCGCAGAGTAAACGTCATCTTCAACTCCATAACGCCTCTGCCCGGAGGGGGCTACACCGATAGGAGATACATCGTTCTGTGGGGAGAGGTTGCCGAAGAAGGAGATAGTCTGCTCTTCTCACCGGACAGACACTACGGGTGGAACGAATGCGAGGTACCCTTCCCTCAGTACTGCGAGTCCTCGGTTCCCCAGGCCCGCCGCTACATGAAGAGGCTTAGAGAGGAAGAGAACAAGCAAGTAGAACCCCACCTCCCAGCGCCCTGGCTCATCCTGAGGGCCACCCGCCTTCCCTTTCTAGTAGCCACTTGGATACCGGTGCTCCTGGGCACCGCCTTTGCCGCCTTCAACGGCTTCTTTGACCTCAGCCTCTTCATCCTGACCGTGCTAGGCGCCTCTCTAGCTCACCTCGGAGTCAACACAGCCAACGACTTCTTCGACCACCGCCACGGAGCAGACATGATCAACGTGACGCCCACCCCCTACAGCGGCGGCTCAAGGGTCATCCAGTACGGCCTAGTCTCGCCGAACCAGATGCTCGGAACATCCGTGACAAGCGTAGCCCTAGCGGCCATGATTGGACTCTACCTGGCCTTCACCAGAGGTTTCGCCGAGATCCTTCTCTTGATAGCCGTGGGGACGTTCCTCATCTTCTTCTACACGGCGTCTCCCATCAGGCTTGTCTACCACGGTCTAGGAGAACTGGCTGTGGCCTTTGCCTTCGGCCCCCTCATCGTCATGGGCACGTACTTCGTCCAGGCCCAAGCCTTCTCTCTGCAAGCCGTCCTAGCATCGCTACCGGTGGGGATACTGGTAGCCATGATTCTCTACGTCAACGAGATTCCGGACATTCGGTGGGATAGAGAAGCCGGAAAGAAGACGCTACCGGTGCTCCTAGACAAGGAAAACATCTTGAAGGGGCATACATGGAGCCTAGCGGTGACCTACGGTGTAGTTTTGCTGGGTGTAGCCTCCGGTATGATGCCACCCATCACCATGCTCATGCTGGCCGCGGTGCCATACGCCGTCAAGGTCCACCGCTCAGTGGAGGAGACCTTTGGTGACCCCTACGCCATGATGCCCACCATGGCATCCAACATAAGGCTCATGATCCTCACCGGCATCCTGCTAACTACGGCCTACGTTCTGGCCACTCTATTCCCTCTCTGAATCTGTCTGGGATGATGGGGAGGGATATCACTAAAGACCCCATCTGTAGTCCGACGACTTCAGAAGAACTCAGGGGGCTCTCCCTTCCTCGTCGGGCTCCCTCCTCCTAGATGTGGTGTCTTCAGAGCGGACAGATACAATGGGTGTACATCTTTGCGGCTACACCAGCAACGAAGTGTCGGCCGAGCGGTTACCTAGCTGTCAAGACAGTCGTAGACACAACCACGTACGAGCTTGGGCCATGCAGAGACCGTTGAATAGGAGACCGCGTTTTCTCGTGGGCGCTAACCAGTATGATCAGAGGCCAGCTTACGTGACCCCTATTACCCTAACCCCAACCACACTGCTAAGATGATGCTGACGATGCTCGCAGCGACCCCGATCACGGCCAACCTTCGCTGTGTAAACCATTCTAGAATCTCCCTCCGTCGATAGCCTCTAGTAACGATGTTGAGTTCCATC
>JAUWBL010000087.1 GCA_030601715.1 Candidatus Geothermarchaeota archaeon
GTTTGCGAGACCTAGATCCTGACGAATACCGCAGGATTCGATATGTCTCTGGAAAGTTCCAAGAGGTGGCAGAGAAATATCAGTTTCCCCTCATGGAGCCCTCCACGATTGAGTTTCTGGGAACTCTGGAGCTCAAGGCAGGATCCGATATCGAGAACGAGATCTACGCCTTCACGGACAAGGGGGGGAGAAGGCTAGCTCTAAGATTCGACTTGACTGTGGGTCTGACCCGGTATGTCGTGTCCAACCCTCAGCTCCCCAAGCCCATCAAGCTTGCCTCCTGTTCCGTCATGTGGAGGTACGACGAACCCCAGTTCGCCCGCTACAGAAACTTCTACCAGTGGGACGCGGAGATCTTTGGTGCAGATCCAGTTTCGGCGGGTGGGGAGATAATCGCGTTTAGCGAAGACCTTCTCCGAGAGCTGGGTCTGAGGGAGATTCGGACAAGAGTGTCCAGCCGGAAGGTCCTGGAAAGCGCAATCTCAGAACGCATTCGCCAACTTGACCCCGTCGAGGTGATGAGGATAGTCGACAAGAAGGAGAGACAAGGCATAGATGTGGTGCGAGAGCTCTTGAGCGGTAGGGGTCTCACCGAGGATGATGTCAAGTGGCTCTCGGATCTGGTCTCCATTGAAGACCGACCGACGAGAGCACGGGAGAGGCTTGCCCGAGTGGATTCGGAGTTGGTTGAAAGCCCTGACTACGCCCAACTTGCCCAGACCGTGGAAGCAGCGCAGAGCTTCGGGGCGCAGAATGTCAGCATCGATCTCAGCGTGGTGAGGGGAATAGACTATTATGACGGGGTTGTTTTCGAGACTAGCAGTGCAAAGGCGCCTCAGGTGGGAAGCCTGCTTGGCGGAGGCAGCTTTACCGTTCTAGTCGAGGCCTTGGGAGGAAACTTCACGGCTTGGGGAGCAGCCGGTGGAATAGAAAGGACTCTGTTGGCCCTCGAGGCCACGGGCCAGCTTGGTGAGAAGGAGGTGAAACGGGGTACGTATGTTGCATACACGGAAGCCGATCTCGCTCCGGTTGCCTCCGCTGTAACGAAGAAGTTGAGGGATTTCGGGATCGCCTCGGAAACATCTTTAGTAGGAAGGAGTTTGAGCAACCAGCTGAGCTATGCGGAGAGAATTGGATACAGGAACGTGGTTATTGGAGGAAGGAAGGAGTGGTCGAACAGGAGGGTGGTATGCAAGGACTTCGAGAGCGGTGTGCAGACGGAAATACCGTATCAGGACCTTCCTCGCTTCCTGAGAGGCGATTGAGTAGGAGAAGTCCACGACTCTAGAGTGATAGGGCGTCCCACCCTCAGGTGGAGTTCGGATGAAGCATTCCCTCTGTGAACGGAGATTTCAACGTAGCCGCTGCTGCCGTCTATAAGGGATGGTAGCTGACCCATCTCCTCGTAGGATTTGCAGTACGTCAAAGTTGTACTCCGTCCTTCGGTGACAAGTGAGAAGGTCTTCACTCTTCCTCTCCATCGTCGGAAGGCCTCCACCTGAACATTGGTTATCATATTGCCGAAGTCATCTATGTGAAGGACCTTTGCTTCCACCGCATGGGGTCCAAACTTTGGCGTCTCGAACTCGAGGTCCACGTAGGTTTGAGCCTTTGGGCCGAGTTCGTCGAGGCGGATGCCCAGGGAAAGATGAGCGGCTACGGGCGCCATCACATCTCGTCCGTCGAATGTTCCAGCTCTCTGTAGCGTGTAGGTTGGATTCTCAACAATGACCACTTCTTCGATTCCGTCTCTCTTCGCGGCAGGGATGAGGATTCCGTTGTCCGGACCCACAAGGTGGTGCTTTCTCGTCTTGATGGCGATGATATCTCTTTCGGAGCCTACGCCTGGATCGACAACCGCCACGAATATCGTCTGATCTGGGAACCAGTCTATCGACTGACAGAGAAGGAATGCACCCTCCTCGATGTTCCACTTGGAGATAGAGTGAGAGATGTCTATAACAGATGCGGCGGGGTTGATCATCAACATCACTCCCTTCAAGGCACTGACGTAGTAGTCCCTCAGCCCGAAGTCGCTGAGGAGGGCTATCACCGAGCGTGTCATCTCATCCCCCAATCTGAGAGAGCCAAAGCCTTAAGATGATGGTGAAGGTCCTTTGGGTAGCGAAGGCTGGGTTCGTCATGACATCGCTCAAAGCCTCTGCGACGGCACATCCCATCCAAGGTCTGATCAAGTATCACGGAAAAATCGACGACCAGCTCAGGTTGCCCTCGCACAACAGCATTTCGGTGAATGTTGCGCCTATCAAGACCCACACGACTGTCGAGTTTGCAGAGGAAGCAGACGAGGACATCTTGACGATCGACGGAAAGAGGGTTACGGGTAGGCCGTTGCTCAGAGCATGTAGCGTGCTGGACATCATCAGAAGCCTCGCTAGCACCGACCTTAAGGCAAGGGTCCTGTCTCAGAGTGACTTTCCGGCGGATGTGGGTCTGGGATCCTCCGCATCCGGTTTCGCAGCCTTGGCCAAGGCGGGAGCCTCCGCCCTACACCTCGACATCACGCCGGGGAAGCTGTCCGCTATCGCTCGTGTGGGTTCTGGCTCGGCGTCGAGGAGCGTCGTGGGCGGCTTCTCAGAATGGAAAATGGCTACCTCTCACTGGGAGTCCTATGGCTACTCTCTCGCCGGAGAGGAGATACCTCTCAGAATGGTTGTCGCCCTTGTCAAAAAGAGAAAAGACATGGCGACCACAGAATCGCAGAGGGAGACAGAGGGCTCCCCTTTCTATGCCGCGAGGCTTGCGCAGATTCCTGGAATGTTAATGAAGATGAAGAGGGCCATCCAGGCGGGTGATGTATTCGAGATCGGACGGCTCGCCGAAATCGATACTATGAGCATGCACGCCGCGACGATGACTGGGCCGAGCGGCTTGGTCCTTTGGAGACCAGAAACCGTAGCTGTGATGAGGATGGTCCGGCAGCTGAGGGAAAGGGGGACAAAGGCCTACTTCTCCGTCGACACGGGCCCCACCGTCTTCGTGAACACATCGGATGACTATGTGGACAGAGTGAGAGAAGAGCTTGGGAATGTCGAAAAGTTGGATGGAATCCTGTCGTGCGGTGTGGGAGGAGAGGCGGTGTCGGTATCAGAGCATCTCTTCTGAGGTTTTCTGATGTCAAACGAGGCTCTGATCTCGGCGCCGGGCAAACTCTTTCTTCTTGGCGAATACTCCGTTCTGTACGGGAAGCCAGCCATCGTTCTAGCCGTTGACAAGAGGATTTCAGCCCACCTAGAGGAGCGCGGTAGTGGTTTGGTGGTAAAAGTGGGGAGCCTGACCATGGAGATGGCAGAGCTCGCGATGGTCGGTGTGGACTCTGTCATTCCTCCCTTCAAGTCGGTGGTTGCATCGATGAAGGTGTTCGAGCAACTGCATGGCCCCCTTCCGCCGTTGCGGTTGGAAACGCGATCTGATGTGCCTGTGAAAGGACTTGGGTCATCAGGTGCCTCCATTGTGTCCACCTTGGGAGCACTTCACCTAGTTCTTGAGGGCAGGATGGACGAGGAGGAGCTCTTTCGAGAGGCCTATCAGGCCAAGATTCTGTTTGAAGGATTTGGTTCAGCATCGGATGTAGCTGCGTCTGTCTTTGGAGGTGTGATAAAGATAGAGGATTCTCGGATCGAGAGATGTCCTAGCATAACAGAGGGGATTGTCGCCTGCTACTCCGGTGTCCCTGCTTCCACTGAAAAGATGTATCAGGTAGTTTCTTCCCTAGCGAGGAACTACCCAGACCTGTTCGAATCGCTTCTCGAAGCCATGGAAGGGGTAACTGCCCGAGGCTTGGACGCCTTGAGGAGAAGTGACTACGTCTCCCTGGGAGCGCTCATGAGTGTCGCGCACGGATTGCTTGAAAGCCTGGGAGTGGGACACCAGGAGCTTTGCAGGGTCGTTTTGGAGGCGGAAGAGATCGGTGCTCTCGGGGCCAAGCTCTCGGGAGCAGGGGGAGGTGACTGCGCCCTAGTTCTGGAACGAGAAGGCTATGTAGAACGTTTGGTTGAAAGGTTTTTAAAACTCGGAAAGACAGCGTTTGAGGTCAAGATTGCAGAGGAAGGTGTGAGAAAAGAAGATTCGAGGTTTAGTGGCGGTCCCGGTGGGATTTGAACCCACGACCAACAGCTGTCTCCTGGCTTAGGAGGCTGCTGCGCTGTCTGATAAGGATCCAGGCTGCGCTACGGGACCAGACATATCAAAGCGGCCGGGCTTGACTTATTTCTGGTCAAAGCAATGAACACTGGCGGGGTTCCCTAGCCAGGCCAAGGGTTTGGGACCAGACCGGCTCATGGGGGCGGACTTAAGATCCGCTGGCGAAGGCTTTCGTGGGTTCGAATCCCACCTCCGCCACCAAGATCGCCCGAAAGCCAGGGTCGTTGAAATTCCTGGTTTCTGTGATGGGCTTAGGGGGTTGGCCGGAGTCGCCGGAGGTCGGTGTGGCTGAGGGTAGGAATGGTATTCGGTGTCGAATCGAGGATGGGAAGGACAGCACAGAGACTTCTCTTTACGGCGACTGTTGTCTCTTTGCTTGCGTCTCTGGTTCCTTTGGGGGTTGAGTCTCAACATGATCAGCACCTGACCTACCGGTACGTTTTTGAAGTGGACCAAGAGGGTTTCACGGAGGCAACAATACTCATCCTAGGGGAGGGCGACGGCCTCGGCTTTGGATGGGTGCTAGTCCCAAAGTATCAAGACATCGATATCTACACGCACCAAGGAACGCTCCAGGAGAAATCATCGAAGCTGGCCATCGCTCCCGGAGGGTCGGAGTTCGTCTTCTACGATAACATGACCTTCACGTATCAAACCAGGGGTGGGATGTTCAACATGACCTTGTCCTACAGTTTCACCCATGGAGCCTTCGTTATCGAACCCCGGGGCTTCTTCTATTCTCCCCAGATAGGCTTTCCTTCAGGAGTCAGAACCCGAGCCATTGTCGAGCTTCCCCACGGCTTCGAGTTCGGAAATGAACAAGTACATCTCGATGGGTCCCTCTTGGATGTCGACAGAAGCGGTGATGGGACGGAGGTAGAAACGGCTCCAGCCCCCTTCGACCGAATATCCATTGAATTCGACGTCGATGAAGAAGGAAGCTTCGAAACAGTTGAGGAAGGAATCTTCACCTCGAATGTTGCCTCGCGTTACAGAGGAATTGCTGAACGCTTTCTCGACCTCTACGTTAGTGCGTATCCTCTCTACACCGACGTTTTCAACATGACTATGGAGAATGTGGACTTGGTCCTCTTCGTCCCCTCCTACGAGCAGTTCCTTGAAGGACTTGGAGGATTTGTGCCCTTCACGGGAAAGAATGAGGTGGGCAGCGTCCACCTCAACATCTTCT
>JAUWBL010000097.1 GCA_030601715.1 Candidatus Geothermarchaeota archaeon
GCAACATATACTCTGGGCAGATCCTTGCCGCGATGGAGAGTGACTTACCCAACTGGAAGGGGCAGATAGCCCAAGGTAGCTTCAAGGACGTCAAGCGATGGCTGGTGAAGAACATCCACAGCTGCGGGGCCCTGTACGACCCCCAAGACCTGATCAGGGAGGTCACAGGCCAAGAGATCGACGTCAGACCCTACCTCAGCTACTTGGACGAGAAATACTCAAAGCTGTACGGATACTAGCGACGACTGGTCTTAGGTAGCTTTTCAATCGAGATACGGATGCGACCTGTCTGTCTGTGGTGGGCCGGGCAGGACTCGAACCTGCGACCTCCTGCGCTCTTAGGGTCTCGTAAGGCAGGTGTCCTACCAACTAGACTACCGGCCCATTTGGGGGATCGGGTTCACGGAAGTTAAGGAGGTTGTCTGTTCGGTTCCGATGCACCTGAATGTGTAGACGACTCTGCGGAGATGCGGCGGCCTTCAGGAAAGAGAATGAAGGATTAGGGAAAAAACGAACAGGAGGGCTGAAAGAACAGTCAGCGTCTGGGATGTCTACTTCTTGACGAGAACTATGTCTATGGTGGAGACGTTTCTCTGCTCCTCGCCGAGGATCTCCGTGTCAATGGCTATGTCCTTGACCGTAACCATGTCTGCGTAGAGTCGTCTCCTTATGACCTCAGCGACATCGACGGCAGTGGAGATCGACCTTCCCCTCGCCTTGATGATGATCTCATCGCTACCAGCGTTGAACTGTAGCAGAGCAGCTAGGGCGTAGCTCATGAGGGGCTTCTTTCCTATGTAGATGATGTTCCTATCTCTAGACATCGTGCGCTTCGGCCTCGACTCTCTTCTCTTCGGCTTCTCGGCTTCAGCAGGCTTTTTCTTCGGCTTCTCGGCTTCAGCAGGCTTTTTCTTCGGCTTCTCGGCTTCAGCAGGCTTTTCTTCATCCTCTTCTACTGTTTCAGCGGTCTCTTCTTTGCTCAAAGTTGGACGCCTCTACAGTAAAGGCAAAATGTCTACTATTAAAGCTTCGAAGCACGCAGCTCACTGTCAGGCGAATGTTGGGACAGCGGCTCATCGGAGCGGAGGCTACTTCCCAGCCTTCATCTGTTCCATCATCTGTTCTATGATGCGGCTCACATACTCCCGACATTCCGCTAATTGGATGTACCCCCGGTACCTGTTGAACACGTAGACGTCAAAATGTCGATCCAGCTCGTCCAGAGCGTCATGTGTCGTCTCCGTAGAGTAATGATCCTTACCGGGGCTGTACTCCCAGTCAAGGCGCGTCAACGTCTCGTGGTAGCGCTCCCTTACCCTCTGCGGCAATCCAGCCGGCCCGACATCCTCGAAGAAACGAGCGTTCATAGACCTGTTCTTCTTCTTCCAATCGAAGATGACCCTCACTCGAAGATCCCTGTTCCGAAGCTCCCGATCGAGGTCAGCGCTCAGCAAAGTAACATCCAATACAAGATGGGAGGTCCGCAAAAATAAGAAATCCAGTCGTGGAGGGACGAGTCGTTACCGCTGAAGCGACCCCGCCTGTCACAATTCCCTGAGGTCGATGACCCGCCTTGCCTTTCCCTCGAACCGAGGGAGATCCCCCACCTCCAGTATCTCAACCTTCACTCTGAGAAACAGCTTCTGTCGAAGCTTCTCCACCAGCTCTTTTCGCAGGCTGGGTATGTCAACGTTCGCCGAGGCTGCCTCTGCCCTAAGGGTCAGGGAATCCATCCGGCCAACCTTTCTCTCCACCACCATCTCCCATGCGTTTCCGACGTCGGGGAGATCGAGGATCACCTCTTCGATCTGCCGAGGGTACACGATGGTTCCCTTCACCTTCAACATGTCGTCAGTCCTTCCGTGGATCCTCGTGATCCGAGGAAAGGACCTACCACACTCGCACCGCCCGGTTTCCAATGACGTGATATCTCCTGTTCTGAGCCTAACAAGAGGCGTGGCCTCGCGCGACAGGGTCGTGAGAACCAGCTCCCCCCTCTCACCGGACTCCAAGGACTCTCCTGTCTTCGGGTCGACGACCTCAGGATAGAAGTGGTCCGTCCAAACGTGCAAACCGTTTCGCTCTTGGCATTCAACGGCAACTCCAGGGCCGGACATCTCGGTCAGGCCGTAGTGGTCGTAGGCCACCAGACCGAGATATTCCTCGATCCTCTTCCGCGTCCCCTCAGACCACGGCTCAGCCCCGAAGACCCCAAACCTAAGGCTGAGATCCCTACGGGGGTCCACGCCCATCTGCGTGATCTTTTCTCCGATGTAGAGGGCGTAGGATGGGGTGCAGCAGAGGACTGTGGTCCTAGCACGTTGCATGATTTCGATCTGCCTTGTGGTCATGCCTGTTGAGGTCGGGATCACCATAGCTCCAACCCTCTCAGCTCCGTAGTGGAAGCCCAGACCCCCGGTAAACAGGCCGTAGCCATAGGCAACCTGCACGATGTCGTTGCGAGTCATACCGTAGGCGGACAGGCTCCTAGCCATCAGGTTGGACCAGGTCTGTATGTCTCGCTGCGTGTACCCCACCACTATGGGGGCGCCTGTGGTACCCGAGGACATGTGAACCCTGACAAGATCAGATTCCGGGACGGCGAACACCTCTGAGGACGCGTTGTTCCTCAAGTCCTCCTTGGAAGTGAATGGGATAAGCTCCAAGTCTTCCGGAGCCGATAGATTCCGAGCGTCACCTCCTAGATCCCGAAACCTTCGTCGATAGAACGGGCTCTTTTCATACACATACCTGAGTGTTGCCTTCAGCCGCTCGAAAGAAAGAGCTGCGAGCTCCGACCCGGAGAGACCCTCAACCGATGGTTCCCAGCTGGAGGATGTCATGCTCAAACTAAACCGACAACGAGGCATATTAGCGGTATCGATAGGATCTTGCCCTCTCCCGGGAGGACCTACTCAGACGGCATCCCAGGGTTCAAGAACGATTTCTATGCGTCTGTTCAGCCTGCCCTTGTTTATCGTCTTGACTATCCTCGTTCGGCCGACCTCCTTCGTGTTCTCGACATGTGTGCCACCGTCAGCCTGGACATCGAAGCCCGCGATCTCCACGATCCTTATCGTCCGAATCGTGGGCGGCAGTAGACTGACCCTGGTCCTGATAAGGTCCGGGATCTGGAGGGCCTCCTCCCTAGGCAGAAACCTGAAAGAGACCTCTCTCCCCTCCCAAATCACCCTGTTGGCTACCTCCTCGATCCTCTGAACTCGATCCTGATCGAGCGTGTCCAGGTCAAAATCCATCCTAGCCCTATCCAAGTAAACCCGGCTTCCGGTGACGAGGCCCCCGAACAGATCGAAAACGGCTTTCGATAGGATGTGTAGAGCCGTGTGGTATCTCATGGAAGCGTATCTCCTCTCCCATTCGATGACGCCCCTTACCTTCGTTCCTTCGTCAGGAAGTTCTCCCCCCAAGAGGTGCATGACGTCGGCGCCCATCTTGCGAAGACCGAGGATCAAACTCTCCTCTGAGTCCCACATCAAGGTCCCCCTATCTCCCGGTTGTCCGCCTCCGCGGGGATAGAAGGCGGTCCTGTCTAGGACTATCCCGTCTCCCTCGATGCGGTCGACCAAGGCGTCGAAATCCCTGACGTAGCTATCTCTCATGTACAAGAGCTCAGTCAAGTGCGCTCACGGTCTGTTCGGCCAAGATTCTCTCCGCAACCTCAACGCCCGCTTCCAAACTATCCAACAGGCCAAGTCTGTTGAGCGCGACCTCGATGGCCCTAATGGTCGGAATCACACATCTCCGCGAGGCCGTCACGCCCATGTGACCGATTCTCAGGACCCTTCCCCTAAGCTCAGATAACCCTCCGGCCACCATGATGTCGAACTCGTCCCTCAACGTCTTCCTGATCATCTTGTCGGTCCCTGGGGGCACTTCTATCACGCTGAGAGTGGAGGAAGCCACCTCTTCTTCAGGCAGTGACTCCAAGCCTACGGCCCTCATCGCCTCTCGCATGGCCCTACCAACGGCCCGGTGGCGCGCATACCTCACAGCCAGCCCCTCGTTCAGGGCCTTATCAACAGCAGCGTTCAGAGCGACAATGATAGATGTCGGCATGGATGATGGGTAGGGGTGGCCCCATGACCCCCATTCCTCCTCGAACCTCCTCCATACGCGAAGGTTGAAAAACCTAGGCACCTCGTTTCTCTTTCTGAAAGCCTCCTCCCAAGCGTCTCCTGAGATCGAGATGGGGACAATCCCGTTCACCGAGCTCAGACACTTGCTGGCGTAGCCTATGCAGAAATCGATATGCCAGTCGTCGACCGCCAGCTCGGACCCCCCGAAGGCCGAGACCGAGTCCACAACAAACAGAGCGGAGTGTTCGTGCACTATTCTTCCGATTTCCTCAACTGGGTTTAGGACACCGGTTGAGGTCTCATTATGAACCAAGAAGACCGCCTCGATCTCACTATTCCCTTCCAATGCCTCCTCCACCTTGGCAGGATCGATGGCTATCCCGGGCTCCGCGCAAAGATTCAGAGGATTACGACCGGACATCTCCAGAATCTCCTTTGTCATCTCACCGAAGAAGCCGTTGCTCAGGTTAAGAACTGTCCCCCCCTTCCGGACCAAGTTCAAAGTTGCGATCTCAAGAGCAACGTTGGCAGGCGTGGGCAGTATTATGACATCACCGCTTGTGTCAAAGATCTTCCCTATCTTCGCCCTCGTCTCATTGAAGAACCTTCCCCATTCAGGACCGTAGTGAGGCAGAACCGGCTTCGACAACGCTGAGAGGACTTCGGGATCCACCTCCGTCGGACCCGGGATCATTAGAAGTTTGTGGGGACTCATACAATGAACAGAACAGGACTCGTCCTCATATGGGTTCGTATCGATTCCTCCCGGTACAAGGATGAACGACAGGTATCCATGAAGCCGCTCTTGGTCTCAGTCAATCGGGCGTGAGTGAGAATTCCCTTGAATAGTGCAAAAGGGTGTTCTGAATTAGGGACATGTCAACCATCGACGTAGCGGAGTTG
>JAUWBL010000197.1 GCA_030601715.1 Candidatus Geothermarchaeota archaeon
CGCCCCTGAGGACAGATCCTCGTACCTGTACCTCACCCTCGGCCTGAATCCATCGAGAACAGCGACATAGTCGTGGTCGCTCTCCGGCCGGGCATACCCCGCGACGTGCGAGCCGTATGCTAGGAGGGCATGCAGCCCGTCCCCAGCCAGCCGCTCCACTTCCTCCGCGGCTTCTAGGTCAACCCGTCGCCTCTCCAGCATCCATCTCACCGACCCGATCCAGAACGGCCCCAGGGAAATGCAGGCTCATGAGGTCCCGAGCGGAAAACCGAGCCACCAAGTCCTGAGACCTGACTGTCGCCATGGGCAACCCTCTGTCCATCCATTCCCCACGAATCTTCCCCAGCAAAATAGGATCCGTCATCATTCTCTTGAACCCCTTCTCAACGAGCGAGACAAGGTAAGAGCCCTTGAAAACAGAGCTGGCCCTCGGCCTCGTGGCATCATCGAAGACCAGACGTCCCAACACGGTCCCTCCGAAACCTTGACTCAGGCCGAACGGGCCGGAGCGAAGGAGAACCCGGCTTATGTGGAGGTAGTGCAGAAATTCATGGGCAAGGACGCCGGTGTACATGGCCTTGCCAGCGAAGCACAGGAAGGGCAAGGTGACGGTGACGACGGGTTCCAGGTGATCTTTCCGCCGGATGAAATCCGTGTGGGCGTGGACCACTGCCTGAATGTCATCCTCGTGCAATAGAAGGCGAAGAGGGGTCAGGACTTGGACGTCAGGGTATGGAAGGGCCGAGTTCCTCTCCACAACCTTGGTCGAGGACCACAGCGTCCGCAAACTGCGATATCCCCTCGATGCCAGCGACCACGGGATCTCCCCAAGCGAAGCACTCCTCGTGACATCGTCGTAGAGCAAGACCAGTGCCGCCCCCCTCCTCAGCCCCGCGACGACGAGGCTTTCAGTATCTTCCTGAACCTATCCCTGGCCTTCGGAAGCGAGAGGTCGACCAGCACCACCCCCTGATGAGGCTGACCGTAGAAGACCCTCAGGTCCCCCTCAACCATGGCACAGATGGCGACAGTCACCAGATCCTCCTCCCCCTCCACGAACACCATGCTCGGCCTGGTAGAAAGGGCTTCCTCGACGATGTCAACCAGCTCAAGGTTCACCGTTCCAGCTGCGTTGCGAGCCCGGTAGACCTTTCTGAAGAACTTCCTTGATATAGGTGGGGCCCGAGTCCTCTGCTCCCTGCCGTCAACCACAGCCACATCCGGGACAACCCCCTCCTTCACGAAACTTGCGGTAGTTCGGTCTCCAACAGTCACCAAAGCAGCGCCCCGCTTCCTGTGCTCCTCTGCCTGCCGTATCACATCTTCAAAGGATGTGATAAGGACACCCTGAGGGCTCATCAGCGCCTGCCGATCCAGGTCAGCTACGATCAAAACGGGCGAGCGACTATCTCTTGACACGGAGAGGTAACTCCCATCGAGGCTACGGCTCGGGGGGGAAGCTCCCCTTCACATGACTGCGACCGCGTATTCTCCTTCCCCTGTGCTCAGCATCTCTGCCAACTTGCTGGCAGGATCCAAGATTACTACATAGCCCTCGAGCTTGGATGTGAGTTTGGTGGAGCCGCAGTTCGGACACACATTTCCCTTGGCAACAATGGACTTGCACTCCATGCAAGCCTTCCGAGTCTTAATCTTCCTTCACTTCCGCTTCCGCCTCGATGGGCTTCTTCGATATCCATTCGAGCTTCCCTAAGTGGGGCTGCCGGCAAGTAAGCCCAATCTTTCCTACGGAAACCCCCTTGGGGGGGCTCACAGCCACGACTCTCACCCTGACCTTGTCTCCCACCCGCAGAACTCGGCCACTCTCCTTCCCCACTATGAGGCCTTGAGCTGCGTCCACAGTCACGTAGTCGTTCATGATTTGGGACACGTGCAAAAGGGCGTCCAGGGGCCCTACCCTAACAAAGACGCCGAAGGTGGCTATCTCAACAACCTCTCCCTCCACTATCTCGTTCAACGTAGGCTTCATCGTATAGACTTTGAGTCTAGCCTTATGGTAGGAGGCACCGTCCCTAGACAGCACCTTCCCCATTTGCTCAACTTCCACCTTGTCCACGATGATTATGTATCCCATGTCTTCATCGTATGTGTTCTCATACTTCGACTTGAGCTGCTGCGTAGCGACACTTACTAGATCCTGAAGAAACATTGCCGGCGGTATTCTAACCGTATCTTCGAGATCGAAAGCCTTGAACAAGAGCTGCACTCTCATCAGTGAGGAGACGTTAGGAGCTCACCGCTCAAACGATCCCCACCAATTGGGGATAATCATCCTTAAAATAGATCACCGGCGCCGAAGCCGCTCTGAGCCCCTTCCTCAGATCGGAATCCATGGTGGCCACAACAAAGCCTCCTCCCGAGGCCAAGTCACGAATGATTCTGTCAGCGTCACCATCACCCTCCGCGTGAAGCAAGACAGTGTGATCAGCTATCCTCAGACCCGTTCTAGCTAGCCTCGACCGCTTGGTTGACCTGTCCTTACACATGGCTTCGAGCTCTCTGACCACCTGGACTGGCGTTACCTTCTCCATCGGATACGGCAAGACCTCGTCCAAGAGAACCATGAGGTCCAAACCCCTCTCAGCTGCCCAGAGGATGAAGCTAGTGTCCAACAACACCCTCAAACCGACCACCGGTCTTCAGGGTGTGGCAAACACTTTCGTTCCAGCGGCACGGAGGGTCGCGTGCTATCTGATCTCCCCCACCCCTATG
>JAUWBL010000198.1 GCA_030601715.1 Candidatus Geothermarchaeota archaeon
TCCGCCACCCCGTGGATAATACCCCCTCTTCACCACCTTCAGCCTCGCCTCGATTCCGAACGCTTTCAGTGTGGGTAGGAGGACGTAGCTCTGATAATCTGCTGTGGGGCTCCATCTCACGTCCGTTCCTCCCGTGATGGAAACGACGCTGCGCCTCTTTGCGAACAGTAGCGTTGGAAGTATCGACTGGACGATGAGGGGGATGCTTCCCGCCGTCCCGACATCATAGGAATAGACCCCACCTTCCGGGACGCCGGGGCTGATCCTGATTGTGGTTGAGCCTATCGCCAATCCTTCGACGTTGCTTCCTGACACTTGGGAGATTATCTTGAGTCCGGCCACGTGCTGGGGTCGCAGGCCGGGATTCGACCTTTTCGCCCGGATGTTCTTCACGACGGTTGTCTTTCCCAGGACGGTGGCAAGGGTTGATGCGTACCTGAGGATCTGGCCTCCGCCCTCCCCGAAAGATCCGTCGATCTCAATGTCTGGATCCGTTCGATGCATGACCTACTTGACGCGGACTATCTTTTTTGTTTCCGCCAGCTGCCAGTACTCCACTTCCGCTCCTGAGAGGATCTTGCTGCGAATCTCCTCCTCGGGCATAGCGGTCTCGAACACCTCATAGGTCTCGGTGTCCATGAGTTGGACGGTGTCTGCGACCGAGATGATTTGAGCCGTCCGCTTGTTCACCATGGGGCTCTCGATCATGCTGTCCGCCGGGCCGATGAGGCTCCTCTTCCCCTTGTCGAATATTCCGATGCCCACCAGGCGTATCTTGGCCGCTCCGTGCTTGCCCGGTTTCGACTTGTCGACCGAGGCCACCCTGCAGGGCTCGCCGTCGATCATGATGAGGGAACCTGACTTGAGACTTCCCAGAGATACGTTCCGCATAGACAAGTGAATCTTCTCTACAGGACTGGAATCGGCAATTTGCACTCAAGATGAGTTGGTTGATCTTAATAGCGTTCTCCGAAGCTTCGTGGTTGGCAGGAGGGTTGGAAAGGTTATCAGGTAGAGTTCCGGCCTTCTCCTAGTGGTCGGGGTGCTGAGTACGAAGCGGTTAGGCATAGTTGCTCTCAGAGGGCACGCGAAGGCCAGCCAAGTCGCCTTGAAGATGAAGGATCTTCTGACCTCAGGTGGACTGAGGGCTGAGATATATGAAACCATCGAGAAGCTGAAGGGGAGGGTGGGCGCCGCCGGGCTCCGGGACGACATGTTGGTGGTCATCGGCGGGGACGGAACCACACTCAGATCCTTCTTGACGATGGGGACCTCGCCTGTCCCCGTGTTGAGTGTTGGAATTGGGAGGAGGAACTTCCTCGCCACCACGCAACACCAAGCGGCAGAGGAAGCCGTCGAGAGGATCCTCAGCCAGGATTACAGTCTCGAGGGAGCGGTGCGATTGGATGTCAGGGTGGGTCGCAAGAGCTTTCCCCCAGTCTTGAATGAGGTTCACCTGACCTCTGCCTCTCCCGGCATGATCATCGACACGCGCGTAGCGGTGGCGGCGGAGAAGGGGTTCAGGGTCGTGTGGAGAGACCTTGCCGACGGCGTCATGGTCGCTACACCCATCGGCTCTACCGCTTATTCCCTTTCCGCCGGAGGGCCTATAATCGACACAAGCCTGGATTCCTTTACCGTTACTCCGGTGGCACCAGTCATGTACAAGGCAAGTATTGTGGTGTCAGGAGACGATCGAGTTGCTCTATGGGCTGATGCTAAGGAAGATTTGGCGTTAGTTTTCGATGGCCAGTCTACTGAGACTATCAAGGTGCGCCAAAGAGTAACAGTTAGAAAGTCGGAATCCCCAGCGACCTTCGTCACTTTTGATGAGGACCCCCGCGTGTCCAGGATGATTAGGGCCTTCAGGGGCAAGAGATGAAGAAAGCCCTTGTTCTAGATTCGCACGCGCTCACTGGTGCTGTGCCCTCTGGTGGGATCTGCTACACCACGCCCCAGATCTTGGCGGAGGTGAAAAGCAGCGTCGATAGGGCGATAGTCGAAGCGAGGCGAGAGAGCGGAGAGCTTTCAGTGGTGGAGCCAGACTCGACATTCTTGGAAGAGGCAGAGGCGCTGGCTGTGGCCACGGGTGACCTCTCAGTGCTATCGCGTGCGGATCTGTCTCTCCTCGCCCTCGCCCTGCAGATGGATGAAGAGGCCCTCCTGCTGACTGATGATTTCGCACTGCAGAACATTGCCCTGCACAGGAACATCCGGGTCCAGACGATCCGAGGGCGCAGGATAGAGGACGTCATCGTATGGATGCGCCTCTGCCCTGTGTGCGGGAGTAGGTCTGAGGATCCTGAAGTCCGGACATGCGTGGAGTGCGGAGCGTCTCTGACTAGGAAGGCCGTTTCCAAGCGCGGGAGGTGCTAGCATCGAAGTCATCGTGACAGGTGTATCCCCCTCGAAGTGTCAAACCCCACAAAAGAAGGTCTGGTTTGCGGTTCGTGTTACCGGAGGCAGCTGTGAACAGGACGGAGCCCTCAGCACAAGCTACACGGTCGGAAGAGTGACCTGTTCTCTCCGATCCGGGCAGGACTTTCTGAACCCTGTGTTGCGAGGTGCTATGTCGGATCGTTCTGGTGCGTGGAAGATGCGGTAATATGTTTGTGATCGAGACGGAGCCAAGCTTCCACAAGGTCTGCTACTGCTTCGTAGAAGCCTGTTCGGTCCCATTCTCGGATGTTTTGGCATAGCTGCTGGATCCAGGAAAGGA
>JAUWBL010000081.1 GCA_030601715.1 Candidatus Geothermarchaeota archaeon
GTCGGATGCTGATCGGAGAGCCCATCTTCTCAGGCGGCGGCAGCACTTACAGCTCCAAGGTTCCCCTCGACTTGCTCATGATGCGGTTCGCCGACTTCCGCCTCGAGCTGACGAACATCATGGATATCATGCTGCAGGTCATCACGGACCTCAACTGGAGCGTCGACATCTACCCCAAGCTCCAGTTCGAGCCCCTGACGACGCTGGACCAGGAGGCCGTGATCCAGAAGATATTCAACGCCATCGACAAGAGGTTGATCTACATCGACGAGCCGTGGATAAGAGAGGACCTGATGCTCCCGCCTGCAACTGACGAGATAAGGGAGCGGCTGAAGGAGGATGCGCAGAAGGACGTGGAGGAGGAGGAGGAGCCCGATGAGGAACCCTCAGTGGAGGAGGAAATCTAATGCCCTTCGGACCATACAAGGATTTCGCCGATTGCAAGAGGAAGAACAGGGGCAAAGTTGACGACGTCGACGCCTTCTGTGGCTGGCTGAAGCATAAGATCGAGGGCAGAGATCCCACCATCATGCAGTACATCGATCAGCCGAAGGTCTTGCTTGGCCTCTACCGCCTTGAGGCCCTAGCTACAAGTCTGCTGGGCCTCGAGTTGATGACGGCGGATAAGGCCGAGGCCGCCCTCTCGGGGAAGAAGGTCTTCCGGAAGGAACCGGACGCGGTGATCCTGGACGATCACCGCTGGACCCACATGTGGAGGAAGACGCTGGACAGAGGGGACAATCTCTTCATCAACGCGCAGCAACTCAAGAAGCTCCACGATATGATCGTAGCTGAGATGCTCGAAAGGCGGATGGACGCCGGGACCGACCATAAGACTCCCATGGAAGCATCCGTCATGGAGCTCGGCGGGGACCTGGAGAAGTTCCTGAAGGAGCGCAAGGGCTTCCTGATAGACCCTGCCTTCATCAACCTCATCGGCAGCACCGTGCTGGGAAAGGAGGGCGCCGACATCGACCTGATGTTCCACTCGACGCGCAACGAGGACTACCAGACAAGGTTCCTCGAGGCCGTGGATGAGGAGCTGAGGAAGTCAGTTGAACTCATCTGGGATGCGGGGGATCCCAACGGCCCTTACATCCCTGCATATGAACTCTGGGCACTTCCCGTGAAGAATCCGATGCCCATTGAGCCAAAGTACAGTATCAGCCCGATGGCCCCGATCAAGCCAGCGAGTCCGACGCACTTCATAGATGATCCCCGGGATCTCCTCGAGGACGGATATTACGTCGCCGAGACAAGTGGTCTCCGGGTGATGTTGCACCGGAAGGAGTCGCAGGTCATAGGCTTCGGTGAGGATCTCGAGGAGGTCGATCTGCCGGACAGCCTTGTCGAGGCTGCTCTCGCCATCGAGGAGCCGAGAACCTTCATCATGGACGGCCATCTCACCAAGAAGGAGGGTGGATACGTCTACTACATGCTCGACCTCCCATGGTGGCGAGAATCGGAGCACATCTCCCAGACCGCCATGGAACGCCGGCACTTCATGAACAAGATCCAGGCCTCGGATTCGATTCAGATCGCTCCCTCCCTCTACTTCGAGAATCGGAGAGATGCAATCGATTATCTGAAGGATGAGGAAGGCCCCTGCCTCCTGATACCGAGCACCACGGGGTATCCAGTGACGGGGAACGCCGACTGGTATCTCTACGAGCGAGGCAAGCAGTTGAAGCTCGCCGAGGGCGCCGATGCTAAGATCCGAGATCTCGTGGATTCTGGTAAATGGGAGAACATGTCGGCTGATCAACGCTTCAACTTAATGACGAAGCGGAAGCAGGTCGAGCCGTTGTACCCCTTCGCCCAGATGAAGACGACGAAGAAAGGGTACTCCGAACGCGAGGTCTTCGGCCTCAAATCCGTTGAGGACCTGGCGCAGGAATTATTCCGGACCCCCGGCAAGCAGGCCACCGAGGTCAAAGTTGACGGGTTCAGGGTCCAGCTCCATAAGCTGAATGATGAAGCGAGGGTCTTCACCGAGTCGGGGCATGACATCACTAAGCAGCTCCCTGGCATCGTCCAGGATATCAAGCGATCGGCAGCCAAGAGCTTCGCCCTAGACGCGGAGGCGACACCCTACGACGAGAATCTCGCAAACCTCGGGCGGGCAGGAGCAGCTCCAGCATTCGCCAAGGGCGCCAAGGGCCCCGTCGATGACAGCCGATGGGGGATCCACGTCTTCGACGTTCTCTACATTGACGGTGAGCAGATCCACGGCAAGCCCTACGAGGAACGCCGGACTAGACTTCATGGCCTCGAGTTCCCGGTGAGGGATATCCCCAAGTCGGCAGCCGACTTCAAGTTCCACATCTGGGAGAACAAGGTCAACTGGGCTACATCCGCGGAGCAGATGGTAAAACTCGCCGGTGAGGCCTCCAAGGTCCCGGGTAGCGAGGGCGCCATGTTCAAGGATGGGAGCTCGAAGTATAGACTATCAGGGAACACTCCTCTGTGGAGTAAGATGAAGTCGGCCTTCGAGATAGACGCCGTGGTGGTCGGAGTCAACAAGGATGGTCCCACCTTCAACTACGTCGGCGCCGTCGGACCCGTTGAGACTGCGGAAGAGGCGCCGCCCGCCCCTCTCGACTCCCCTCGAGGGAAGAACTTCGTGAAGTGGAAAGGGAAGACCTACGCGGTCCTGGGTAAGACCTTCAATACCACGGAGATAGCCGAGATCGGGGACATCATACGGGTGAGCGTCAAGGATATCAGGAAGATCGATAAGAACGCGTATCACTGGTTCCACCCCCAGCTCCTCGAGGTCAGGGAGGATAAAACACGCCCAGACCCGGCCCAGACAGCCGAGACGATCGCCGAAACCGTGAAGCGAAAGCAAAAGGCGGCTGCATACCTGATATCCGCTCGATACGACATCCATTCTCCTCTCGCATGCTGTGAAGCGGCTTGGCTTGCCATCCCAGGGGATGAGTTCACATATCTCCAGAACTCGGGGGACGTCCTCGAGAAGTTGAAGAGTCTCGGCATCGAGCAGATAATCGGCACGAAGACGAAGCGGGAGCTGCTCGAGAAGATGCTGGTGAGCGGCATCGACTTCATGATGGACGACAGTCTCACCCTCGGGGACTCCGTTTCCGGTCCAGTCTACCTCCAGGAGGCTTCGCTGCCGAACAACGTCACATTCAGCATATCGGAGCTCCAGATGTTCCTCCAGGAGAACCGGAGTAAACTCGCTCAGCACTGTATGAAGTTGAGCTGCGGCGCCTGTGTCCCATTGAGGAACCCGTTGATGCTACAGGACTACTATATGACGTACCCTGAGGGTGAGAAGGCCCAACGGTGGGTCTTACAGATGCACGTGAGAGGTCTGAGCGTCCACGGCGACTTGAGGATGATGGTCAGCAAGAGTCAGGCCATCGGGTGGACCCTTGACGCAGGTAAAAGCCTGGTCCGCGTACTCTTGAAACGCATGAAGCCAGTTGCACGGAGCGAGGCCGGCATCTCACAGAAGGATATGACGCTTCCCCTGAAGGATCTCTCGAAGAAGCTCAACTCGACTCCTGAGGGGAAGAAGTTGAAGAGGCTCCTCAGAAAGAAGGTCCAGGAGCTGCCCTTCAGCCAGATCAAAACGCTCGTCCAGGAGCTCTGGAAGGATGAGATTGAGCCGATCCTGAGTGATCCCAACAGGAAGATCCTCACCCAGAGAAAGGCTGTGATGTCCCCGGTTTGGCTCGATTACGAGCAGGAGATCCCTCCAGGAGCCGTAGGAGCCACCAAGGAGCTTGAGGGGCAGCTCATCATCGTGGATAAAGGCACCGTTGAGTGGGGGGCCCAGAAATCCTACTTCCACGAGTACTTCCTCAAAGGAGACAAGATCGGTAAGAGACGAATGGTCGTGAGGAAGATCCCAACCCGAAAGTCATGGGATGTCAAAGAAGCATTCGCATGGCTCACCTTCTTCACGAAGCCCGAGGACCTCCCCTACGCCATTTCAGCGAGGGCTGTGAAGCAGAATTGGATACCCCCGAAAGGCATCTCCGCACTCCCTGAGTCGGTGAGAAAGCAGATCCCTGAGGATCGGGAGTACTGGAGGGCCAAGAACGCCAAGGTGATCCGAAACGCGCTCGTCGAGGAGATCAAGAAGAAGCCCCTCAAGCTCTCGGCTACCCTCCGCTTCGCCGTGAAGAGGGTGTGGCATAGAGGTCCAGAGGTTCGGCGTGGGCTCCCCGTGACGCGGTACTGGCTCATACTCCATGATGGTAAGAAGATCCATGACGCCTTCGACTTCGGGAAGGATACCAACCCTCTCAAGCAGGATGGTGTAGTGGCGCGGCGTCGAACAGAGGCTGATCTGAAGGCCCTCATCCCTACGACGGGGGAACTCAATCCGGAGCATTCGGCGAGCAGGGTCAAGAAGATCAAGACCGAGTTTGATACGAGTGATGAAGGGGAGTTGCAGCTTCTTGAGGATTCGAATAATCGGCTGATAGTCCAGTTCAACGGGAAGACGCTGAAAGGGAGATATATCTTCGTCAAGAACTCCGGTGACTCTTGGATATTCCAGCGGACCGAGGTTCCAGAGAAGAAGGCGATGCAGCTCTCAGCCGGACGCAGAATCATCCTGTGTGGCACCGATGAGAACGTGAAGATAGAACAGAAGGGAGACCTCCTCATACTCACGGGCCCCGCAATTAAACCTGGGGAAGTCATCCCCATGGATGGTCAGCCGAGCTTCTTCACGAAGCAGGGCATCAAAGCCTTCTGGGGCTCCATGTACCGACAGCCGATCGTGGTCCTACACGGGGAACTCAAGGGCGACGTCGTCGGTTTCGTCAATAAGAGGTGGCTCGACGATAAAACGGGCTGGGCCTGGGTCGAGGCGGTTATCTGGCATCCTGTGGCGATGCAGCTCGTCTTGGACAAGAAGCTATCCGCCTTCAGCATCGAGGTCCTCCCCGAGACGGTCTGGGACCCGGAGCACCAGCATGACCACGTCATAGGTGGAACCTGTGAGGGGCTCTCCATAGTCCCGAAGGGCGCATGCCCGACCTGCACCCCCGTCGAGGCGAGGATGGGCACGATAACGGATCTCGAGGGGAAAGTCTACAAATTCGGCATGACGATACCCCAGTTCCTGGAGGACCGGTATTACAAGCGCTCTATGAGCACTCAGGAGATCTCCGAGGAGATGGGGATTCCCCGCTCCACCCTCGAGAACTGGATGGAGCGCTACAGCATACCCCGGCGGGGCTACCTGGAAGCTCGTCGGCTGCGGGCTTCCAAGGAACTCGGCGGGGGTAGAGGGGAGATCACCATCCTAGGCTCTGGATCACTCGGCGATGAGGCAGATGATTGTTCACAGTGCAAGGAGGCTGAAGCTGGAGGTAAGAGCCGACGGAACCTCACGTCGACGCTCCTCAGCATCGGGGATGAAGATCTCCTCATCGACACGCCGAGGGGTATCATCGACATGGTGGGCGGCAGGAGGGTGAAGCCGAAATACGTTCTGCTCGAGCACGTGCATGAGAGCGCCGTCGGTGGCTTGCATGAGTTAAGAGGCTTGAAGCCGATCGTCTTCGCCACCGCGGAGAACTGGGGCTTCATTCGGAGCCAGTATGAGGCGTTGAGCAAGCAGAAGGGCCGGTTCGAGGAGATCTACAACTTTAAGCGATATATCCTCACCCCCGGGA
>JAUWBL010000061.1 GCA_030601715.1 Candidatus Geothermarchaeota archaeon
AGGGAAAGGCCTTCGTGGAGGGAGGCATCGTCTACTAGTTCACTATTCCCCCCAGATAATCAGGTACGGGTGTCTCCGTAGGACAAAGATTCGGGGATTGGTTTTGGAAAACTCCGAGAATCATTGGAGCACTCTGGAACGCCCCTCGCTGTGGAGGGCGTCTCAGCGAAGAATCAGGGTGTGTCAGAGGTGGCGAAGGAACTTCGAGACCACCCCGTCACAAGAGCAGACATAAGAGATTGGCACGAACTCTCTAGTCTGCCTGTTTCAAGCAACAGCCTACGGAGGGATCGATTCAAGCTTCCTTTCCCTTGGTCATGGAGAGATAACTTTGGAGTTGACTATCCATCGTTGATGAGTCTGGGGGATGCACACGGGGGACACGCATTGAGGGGCCTTGTGAGTCTTGGTAGGGCCATCGAGGCTTCCAATGCAGCACTGTCGGTCACAACCGAAAGGCTTCTGGTGAGAACGGAGGACGCTCTGGACGCGGTTCTCGCCGCAGACGTGAAGGCGCTCAAGAACATCCCACCTAAGCCCCGGGCTGAGATGGATGGCTACGCCGTTAGAAGCTCAGACATTCAAGGCGCCTCACCGTCGGATCCGACGAGCCTCAAGCTTGTTCTGTCTCCGGAGACGGCTCGAAAACGCACGTGTCTGCGGGTCAACACGGGCGAATATGTCCCAACAGAATACGATGCCGTGTGCATGATAGAGAAGACATCGGCTAAGGGAGAGGAGGTTGCCCTCATGGAGAGCCTCCACCCAGGAGAAAACATCTCGCCCGTAGGCTACGACATGAAGGCGGGGGAGACCCTAATCAGAAAGGGTAGCCTCCTGACAGAGTTCGACCTGGCCGCACTTGCGATGAACGACATCAGAAACGTCAGAATTCAACGACACCCCTCTATCGGAATCCTGAACACAGGGAGCGAACTCATCCCCTTCGGCAGGGAAGAAACTCCAAACTCTAGAATCAACTCCAATGAGATCATGTTAGTGTCTCTCCTGAAGAGAGCTGGATTGTCGCCACTACGGCTGGGCATTGTGACCGACGACATTAGCGAAGTGGCTGAAAGCATATCCCAATCTATGAGACGGGTGGATTCGTTGCTGATAACCGGGGGGACAGCGGTCGGCGAAGGGGATGTGGTGGCCGAGGCGGTGGAGAGGATGGGCGGTACGATAGTGACCCACGGCATTGCCATAAGGCCCGGCAGACCCACCGGCATGGCCGTTGTCGGAGGGAAGCCCGTTTTCATGCTGTCGGGCAACCCGGTGGCATGTGCCATCGGGTTTCTGTTCTTCGCCTACCCAGTTCTGAAGCACGCTTTTGGACTCAGGGGGGAGCCCTTTGAGAGTGTCTCAGGAAAGCTCTCGAGACGGATCTCCTGCCCGCCGAGTTTCAGATGCGTCTTCAGAGTGACCCTGCACCAAGAAGGTGGAGAATGGGTTGTAAGGCCGGTTGCGGTTCGCGGGGCTGGCGTCATCAGCACCCTGGTGAAAGCTGATGGTTTTCTGGAGGTCCCTGAGGGCATAGAGGGATTCGAAGAGGGCGATGAGGTGAACATCAAGTTGTACAGGCCGCTAGCTGGGATGAACCTTGCCTGAAAGGAAGATCTTCCGTGAGCTGATCTCTGTGGACGAGGCCCTCGATATCATACTGTCCGCGACATATCACGGAGACAAACTCGAACGAACTGTTTTGGAGGCTTCAGGTCACGTATCGGCGGAAAATGTCTATGCTCGTTCAGACTCTCCCCCATTCTCCCGCTCTGAGATGGACGGGTACGCCGTCCGAAGCTTGGACACCGTCGGAGCCGACGAGCTGACCCCCGTTAGGCTGAAGGTCGTGGGCCGAATCGAGGCAGATCAGCTTTTTGACGCTGTCGTGGAACCTGGCGGGGCGGTCGAAGTGGCAACCGGCAGCCCGATGCCTGTAGGCTGCGACGCAGTGGTCAGAGTCGAAGATACCAGAGAGGAGGGAGATGAGGTGCATGTGTTCCGAGCGGTGAGGAGCTTTCACAACACGCTAGAAGCTGGTAGAGACTTCGCCCGCGGGGACATCCTGTTTTGGAAGGGGCGGAGAATTACGCCCGCAAGGGTGGCTGCCCTGTGCGCAGCCGGAGTGAGCAAGTTGAAGGTGCACAGAAAGCCTCTGGTGGGAATCTTGTCGACGGGGAGCGAGCTCGTCGAGCCAGGTTCTGAGCTCGCGAGAGGGAAGATCTACGAATCAAACTCCCAAATGCTGCTGAGCTCCGTTGAGCAGCTCGGCGCTGACGCAAGGTTCTTGGGGATCGTTGAGGATGAGATGAGCGAGTTGACGGCAACGGTGAAGGCAGCCCTGTCGCAATGCGATTGTGTTCTTCTCTCGGGCGGCTCCTCGGCTGGAAGAGGAGACTTGGCATACCGTGTCTTCGAGAAACTGGGTGGAGAGATTCAGTTTCACGGAGTCGCAGTCCGACCCGGAAAACCTACTGGCTTCGGGCTGATCTTCGGAAAGCCTGTCTTCGTCTTGTCCGGCAACCCCATGTCGTGCTACGTCACGTTCCGTCTCTTCGTCGAACCCCTTCTGCGGAAATGGCTCGACAATCGTGCTCGTCGACGATTCGAAGCGGTTCTGTCGAAGAGACACTTTCCTGCCAGGGGAAGAAGAGAGTTTCTCCCTGTGAAGCTCATATCGGACGATGTGATGACGGTCTTTCCGCTCGGAGGCTCCTCTGGGGCGATATCGCGCGTCTTAGAGGCCGACGGAACTGTTGAAATCCCTAGAGAGACAGAGCACCTGTACGAAGGAACAAAAGTCCAGGTGGAGCCGAAGGAGGAGTATTCCGTTCCCGACCTATTCCTGTTCGGGTATTCGGACGAGGTGCTTCAGCGCTGCGTTGGGGAGATGTGGCGAAGGAAAGAGGTGCGGATCGGTCTCTTGGAGGAGGGCTCGTCTGAGGCCGTCTCGGATGCAACTAGGTTCAATGGCCTAGTCGCTCTGCCATCAGCCGCAGCAGGTCAAGTTCTGCCGGAAGGCTTCAACACGATCACAGAATACTCGAAATCTTTCGGCTTAGCATTCCCCACTCGAGAAATCAAGAGCTCTTTTGAACGGGGCCAGATTTCGCCCACTGGGCTCAAATGCGTTTCCAGGATTCCTTGGTCTATCGAAGGCGAAGCACAAACACAATTGTCACGGAACACAGAGCTGAACTTGCTGGGATATGCGTCCACGGAAGACGAGGCGTTGTGGATGTTGGATAATGGCTACTGTGAGTGTGCCTTTACCTACCGAACACGTGACAGGCCCTTCCTTGAGCTTGCCAGAATCCATGTGCAATTGATGGCTCCGGTCGATCTCGAAGATCTGCCGGCTGTCTCAGCCTTGAGGAATCTGTGGTCTGATGAAGCCTTCAGTCGGAACGTGGCATCCCGATTCCCATACCTCTCCCTTCCTTGACCGTTGCAGCCAGACACCGTGGGGGAGAAGTCCTAGAGATGAAAACAATGGGGTAAACTGCTGGAGGTTCCCACGCGCTGATGACACCCTAGTTGCAGCCGAGGCAGGATGCATATCGGCTGGTTAGACGCAAAAGCTGGGTCGCAGAATGGCGTCGCTGTCGACGAAAGCGAAATATGGGGTCTCCACGGCTTCGATGCCCCTCTGGCGAGCCGTTGCCCTCGTTCCCTCATCGAAGAGGACGAAGGCTCCGAAGCCCTCCGCTATCCGAACGGTGCTGTCTGTGCTGTATCCGTCTACCACGATCAACTGCCGAACGGGGATGTTTCTCGTTATGCTCTCCAGGCACTGGCGGAGACATGGCTTCTCGCTGTTCTTGGTTATCACCACGACGTCTACCTTGCGAAGTTCGGTTTTCAAGGATCCAACTGCTCTAGGATAGAGTACAGTTTTCGAGCCTCACAAAAGAGGTGGCGGCGACAGCCTTGTTGGCCTCTCCTAGGACGCCTGGCAAAAAGGCCTTTGTGGAGGAGACACCGTTACAAGTTCAGGTGTATCCGCGGAATGAAGATCCGGGATTTCGTTTTGGAGAACTCTGATAGGTTGGTGGAGGAGTTTCGAAAGATTCTCGCGATGGAGAGCGTTTCGGCCGAAAACCGTGGCGTCTCAGATGTGGCGAAGGGGCTCCAAGGACTGTTAGATTCTAGAGGGATAGAATCCGAAGTGGTACAGACCCCGCGACATCCGATTGTGTTGGGCTCTTTGAGAAAGGCTGATACTGAGAAGCTCCTTCTGGTGTACGGTCACTACGATGTCCAGCCGCCTGGGGATCCGGATCTGTGGGACTATCCCGCCTTCTCGGCTCGAATCGTGGACGACAGAATCTACGGGCGAGGCGCCTCCGACTCGAAGAACAACGTCATGGGGGTCATCCACGCCGTGGAAACCCTTCTCGCCGTCGAAGGCGGGCTTCCAGTTGACCTCGTGTTGGTTTTGGATGGGGAGGAGGAAATAGGAAGCCCGAGTCTCCCCGAGTTCATACGAAATCACATAGATCAGCTGGGTTCGTCTGACGCCGCCCTCGTCGCGGACAGCCACGTCGACAACGAGGGGCGTCCCGAGCTATGGCTGGGTCTGAAGGGCCTCCTCTACGTGGAATTGAAGGCAACGAGCAGGAACAAGGTGGATCTCCACTCCAGCCTCGGGGGCGTGGTCGAGAACCCCCTTTGGTCCCTCGTCGAGCTCCTGGGTTCAATGAGGGGCGAAAGGGTTGGGATCAGAGGATTCTACGACGACGTAATTCGGGACGAGGGGCTTCAGACGAGGTGGATCACGAGGTTGCTCGAGTCATTTCCAACGAAGGAGAGCTTCGAGGAGGCCATTGACGTGAAGCTACGGAAGGATCTCGGGTACCGAGAAGCTCTGAGGAGACTGTACTTCGAGCCTACTCTCAACATCGATGGCATGATCGGAGGCTACACCGTCGAAGGCGCCTCAAAGACTGTGACCCCTAGCGAAAGTTTGGCGAAGGTGGACATGAGATTGGTTCCAAATCAAGACCCTGAGAAAATCTTCCGAAAGTTCAGAGCGCATGCGGATCAAGTTGGCGGAGGAGCGGTGGAGGTTAGGAAACTTGGGGCACTTCCTTCCTACAGAGTAGGTGCCGAAGAGCCCATTGTTCGAGCAACGAGATCGGCCATGAAGGAGACATATGGGACTGATCCGGTCGAGTACCCCACATCGCCCGCCTCAGGAGGCATGGCACACATCCCAACCATGCTGGGAATACCGATGGCCTCCGCGGGTTCAGGCCCGCCGCTCGCCCACAGACCCAACGAGTACATCACTAGGGAGCAGTACTTGAAGGGAGTCGAGCTTTTCGCGCGCATAATGAAGAGGTATGGATCAGACTAGTGAAGCTGGAGCGAGAGCGCGACATCTCCTCGAATAGGGCTTCGAGCCACTCGGGAAGTCCTTTTCCAGAGCTGCGTAGGAGAGCCAGGAGAGATACGCGGCTCGCTACCCGAAGGAGGCCTGGGAGACAACGCGATAGTATCCTTCGGGGTCGATCTCCGTAACTCTGAGGCCGTCGACGTCGATCATAAATAGGGTGTGGATGCGGGCAGCTCTGATCTGTTCCAGCGTGATCGGCGGATTCCGGTAGTAGAGGTCGCAGAGCCTCTTGATCTCTTCGAGGTCTTTGGAATTGCGATTTCTCACAGGTTGGGTGAACGGGCGCGGGATCCGCAAGAGATGAAATGGGGGTACGCCGACACTGAACTTGTCGCAGAACGCACTGTAGCGGGCGATCTTGCTGGCGAGGCGGGCCTTGTTGTAGGTACTTGGGTCGAGGGCATGGGAAGGGGGAGTGTAGCCGGTCTCCACCTCCACGATAGCTTTTCCTTCGCCTTTGACGCCATAGAGGTCGCAGACCAAGATGTCGCCCAAGGGGTGCTCGAGGCTCACCTGGTACCCTTTGAGGAGGAGGTGTTTGGCGCAGAGGAGCTCCATGACGGAGTGGTTGATCTTCACCAGCCTGTTTCGGTTCATCTCCACCAGTCTGTCCCTCAGCGAGGCCAGCTGCTTGACGACACCGTTGTCCAGCCCCTTCGAGATCGAGGCCAGCAGCGTGGCGAGGTCTCCCGCAAACTTGTCGGACGAAGGACTCACCCTCTCCCGTCAGAGCGCTCCTATGAAAGTTGCGGTCAGCGCGCACATTGCTTGAGCTCCGTCCCAACAAGATTCGTCCGTTTTCTTGTTAAGGAATATCGTCGTTCCCCATAGAAGACAGTCTGCTTCGGCACCTCGTCATGCAGGTCGAGGCCTAGAGGTCTCTGACTCGTGGACTCGTGTCATCTGAGACAGATGTCTTATATCGCACTGGTAACAGAGTGTATTCGCCCAAGTCGGGAGCACGCTTGCATCGGTGAGCGTGGTCGGGTAAGCCAACGGCCAAGCCATTGGAACGGTAGAGATATCGTACCAGAGGTGAAGTCCGAGCAACGAGCGGTCAAAAACCGCAATTTGCGGGGACGAGGAACGT
>JAUWBL010000189.1 GCA_030601715.1 Candidatus Geothermarchaeota archaeon
GGGCCAGATGAAACTGCTGGAGATCGGCCGGGCCTTGATGAGCGGAGCCACCATGATCCTAATCGACGAGCCCATAGCGGGCATAAACCCGGTTCTGGCCCACAAGATAATGGAGCAGATGACACAATTGGTGGAGAAGCTGGGCATAACCTTCCTCTATGTCGAGCACCGCCTCGACATAGCGCTAGAATACGCGGATCAGATCTTCGCCATGGGAAATGGCGAGATCATTGCACAGGGTAGTCCTGAGATAGTCACGTCGGATCCCAAGGTGATAGAGTCCTACCTGGGTGCCTGAAGTGCTCTCGGTGCAAGGCCTCAACTCCGGCTACGGCCGCTTCCAAGTACTCTTCGACGTGGACGCGGAGTTCAAGGAGAAAGAGATAACCGTTATTGTGGGGCCAAACGGAAGCGGAAAGACCACACTGCTACGCAGCATCTTCGGAATCACGAACATCTACACGGGCTTGATCCGACTAGACGGACAGGAGCTGACCCGCCTCCCACCCCACGTCATATCCAGAAGGGGAGTAGCCTACCTCCCGCAGACCGAGAACGTCTTCGAGAACCTCTCCGTTAGGGAGAACATTATGATGGCCTCCTACACCCTCGGCGACGACGAAACAGAGGACAGACTCGAAGAAACCCTCCAGATCTTCCCCGTGTTGAAGGACTACATGAAGCGCGACGCAAAAACCCTGAGCGGCGGTGAGAGACAGATGCTGGCCATGGGGATGGCACTAGTCAGACGTCCCACCGTGATGATGTTCGACGAACCCACCGGAGCCCTGTCCCCGAAGCTTGCTGAGGAGGTCTTGATGAAGATTGTTGGGCTCCGAGAAAGCTTGGGCATCACAATCGTCCTGGTCGAGCAGCACGCCAGACGAGCTCTGGAGGTCGGAGACAAGGCCTACCTAATGGTCAGCGGCAGACCCATCTTCGAGGGACAGCCCGAAGAGCTGATGGGCCACGAGGAACTGGCCCGCCTCTACCTTGGAATAAAGAAGTAGCCCTCAACCTTCGAGGAGCTCAGCTTCTGGGAAGGCGGAGGTCCAGTTACACCAGTAGGAACTCCAACTCTGAACCTGAGTCAGCCGACTATCTCTAGGTGGACCGTCTACAGCGAGCCCGTTGAAAGAATAGGTGGAAAGGGTCTGGTAGCCCCACAACCCTGCTGAACACGAGGCCGGTCCTACAAAGTGGACAGTGGCTAATCAGCACCAGCTCTCCCCCGACTCTGTCGTTCACTATCTCGCATCCGATACAACCATTCCACATTAATCCTCCTCCCTCTGAGTATCTGATATACAGCTGGACGAGAGGCTTGATCTAGGGGAGATGTAGTTGGCTACAGTGCTGGTGTTGGGAGCGGGTAGGATGGGGTATGCATGTGCCTTGGACCTCTCTCGATCGGGACTCGAGGTGGTGCTAGGCGACGCCGAAGACAGACGTGCTCGCGAGACAGCGGAACGACTCGGCTGTTCTTGGATGACGGTCGATGTCTCGAAGGATGGCTGGACACGGGAGCTGCCGGGGGGCTTGGACCTGGTCTGCACCGCTCTTCCTCTGCCCCTTGGCTATTCGTCCATCAAGGCCCTGGTAGAAGGTGGATTCAACGTGGTTGACATCTCAATGGGGGGCGGGGAGGACCTTGTACCCATCGCTAGAACTGCCGAGAAGCAAAGTTGCTACTTCATGCCCTACGCAGGTCTAGCGCCGGGACTGAGCCACTTTCTCAGCGGACGGGCCTACTTCGAGCTCGGTGGTCTGGACAGCCTCTCGATCTACGTGGGTGGCTTGCCGCTGGATCCTGAAGGGAAGCCCTTGGCCACAAACCTGACTTTCTCCTCCATAGCCTTCTTGGAGCAGTACGTCGAGAAATCAGTGGCTAGGAAGGCAGGAAAGACAGTTCGGGTGGACCCGCTGGCGGAGACTGATTTCCTTGAGGTGCCGGAGGTCGGCGAACTGGAGTATTTCGCCAGTGGCGCTCTGCACAGCCTGTTGGACACATTCCCTGAAGTTCAGGATATAGCCGAGTTCACGCTTCGCTGGCCGGGTCACATAGATCAGATGCGCCTCCTACGGAACCTCGGCCTTCTCTCCAAGGAGAAGGTGAAGCTCGATGGAGTGGAGGTGGCTCCCATTCACGTGTTGGGCTCGGTTTTCGAGGAGAGCCTCGCCAGAGACCCGAGAGACTTGGTGGTCTTGATGGTGGACGCCGCCCGGATGGAGAAGAGGATCAGATACTTGCTTGTGCAGAGGTATGACGAAGAGCAGGCGTTGACGGCTATGGCTATCACTACCGGGTTCACACAGTCGGTCATGGCTCAGATGGTCCTTGGAGGACACCTACCAGCTGAGGACGGCAAGGTACTGCCCGAGGAGGTCGGAAAGGATCCTGGATCATTTGAAGCAGCATCTAGGATGCTACGAGGTCGAGGAATCCACGTTCAGAGGCTCTAAGCCAGCCTCTTCTCCTCACTCTGGGCAGGGTTGGCCAATAATACCCTTCCTTGTACGGCCGCTGGCTATCTATGTTGCGTTGATCGTCGTCATCTTCTCTCTGTTCAATTTCGGGCTGTAGCCACTCGACCCTCTTCAAAAACACCTCGATCCCCTCAAAAATTCTCGTCCTCAATCCCACAACCAGACCGACAGGACCCATACCTCAATAGACGAAGGAGACTTGGCTACGGACAGCTCCTTAAGCGAACATGCTACGCTTATGGACCGTAGTCCAGCCGAGCTTTCTCTCGTGAGAGGATCCCACTCAAGACATCCATTCGGACGAGCTTCCGATCCCTACGAGAAGGAGCACCCAAGCCGCCTCCACCCGGCGTCAGGACCCTGAGACCCTCCCCCTGGGACAGCCTCACCGTGCACTTGGAGGGGATCCTTGCCTCTGTACCATCC
>JAUWBL010000163.1 GCA_030601715.1 Candidatus Geothermarchaeota archaeon
GATCGTTCCGTGAGGGCATTGCCCGCGTCTCGACGATGGATTCAACGCCCTTGCTCGGCAGACCCATTCTCGGAGAGAATGGGAAGGTCACAATGGGCGGTGCCTTCTGATTGCCGACCCCGACAGCAATCTTCTTGAGTCGGTAGAGCCGAGGGAGAACGAATTACTTCATCTAACACGCAGTTGATCTGGACTGTCGAATCAGTAGCAGTTTAGGGTGGCTTGACTGGCTTCTGGACGACCTGAAGGGCTGATGTATGTCTTGATTGGAGTGGGGCTAACCCTCACCATGTCGTACCTGAGCCTCAGATCTGACCCATCTTCTCTTCCTTTTCGCCGCCTTTGCTTGTGATTTCTAGAGGAAGACAGTCGAGTTCCTCAAATCGTCCGTTGGTCCTCACTTCTCTCACCCCCTCTGTGTTTCGAGCCACCAGCACTCCTCCTTTGAAGACATATGTTCTTGTGGCTTGCTTTGCGAGAGCCTCGATCTCATTCCTGGCGTCAAGAACGACGAGGTCGGCTAGCTTACCTTCCTCTACCCCGTATTGATCCGAGACGCCGAGAGCCTTAGCGGAATTGTGGGTTATCAGATCAAATGCGGTGACGAGATCCTGATGGCCCATCATGTGGCCGATGTGAACCGCCATAAAGAGGGGTTGCATCATGTCTCCCATGCCCAGGGGATACCATGGGTCCATTATGCAGTCGTGTCCCAGAGCCACGTTTATCCCTGATTCTAGAAGCTCCTTTACCCGTGTCATGCCCCTCCTTTTTGGGTAAGTGTCGAAGCGCCCCTGCACATGAATGTTGGTCAACGGGTTGGGTACGATAGTTAGCTGTGCTTTCTTCAGCAGCTGAAACAGCTTGAATGCATACGCGTTGTCGTAGGAGTGCATGGCGGTTGTGTGGCCTGCGGTCACCCGACCCTGGAACCCTCTTCTAATGGTTTCGGCGGCTACCACCTCTAGGAAACGGGAATGGGGGTCATCGGTCTCGTCGATGTGACCGTCTACTTTCTTGTCGTTTTCTTCTGCGATTTCAAACGCTATCTTCACGGATCTGACCCCATCCTCCCTTGTGTATTCATTGTGAGGTATCAAGCCCACGTTGTCTGCGCCCATCTCCACCGCTTTCTCAAGTTGAGGAAGACACCTGTCCGCCGTTAGGATTCCGTCCTGGGGAAAGGCCGTAACCTCTATGTCCATTAAGTGTCTGAAGCCTTCCCTCACATCGAGGAGTGCCTTCACTATTCTAAGATCGGGCTCGCTGGTGTCGGCGTGGGTCCTCAGTCTTGTTGTGCCGTTGGAGACCATCCACTTCAAAGCTTCACCAGCCTTGCGACGTATGAGGTCAGACGTGAGCTTCCGCCTCGTGTCTCCCCAGACGGTTATCCCCTCCAGCAGGGTTCCCGAAGTGTTCAGCTCCGAGTAGCCAGACGTAAACACAGAATCCAGATGAACGTGCATGTCGATGAAGGAAGGCATGACCAGACGACCCTTGAGATCCAGCGTCTCGTCGTGAGTACCCCGCAAGCCCTTCGATATCTTGGCTATGCGACCATCGCTAATCCTGATGTCCCACAGCCCCTCACGGCTGTGTATCCTAGCGTTTCTCAAGATCATATCCATTAGTTTCTCTCCCACAGAGTTTCCCGGGGAAAATCACTATGGAAGAGGGTCCTATAATAGCATCCGCCCACCTTCAAGGCCGCGCATTGAGAGGTTGAGCTATGAGGAGGGAGGGCCTCGATATCTCGCCCGGTTCTTCTACGCCGCCTTGAAGTCTTTGATGTGCCTCGTATTCTCAGGAAACTTTTCTAGAATCTCGGAGTCCGTTGTGTAGAGTATGCAGTCATCTGAGGTCAGTGAAACGTAGGCCGCGTCGTATACAGAGATACCGTGCGCCACGCTTGTCTCAGACATGTCTTCCGCTGTCTTTCCTCTGGGGTCCCTCGTCTCGAAGCCATATCTGGTCAGGGACCTAGCGACCTCCCTGAGCTCATCTCGAGTGTAGACACCGCTGTATCTCAGGGCGTTGAGCACTTCATAGAAGAGGAGAGCGGGAGTCAACAGGCCCACCCGACCCGTCGCAAAGAAGTCTCTGAGCTCAACGGCTTTGTCTGAGTATTCCTCGATAAGATACCACTTGGCCACTATCGAGGCGTCGACCACTACCTTTTCTTCCGCCAGCTCCTGATCACCCGACCGCTATCCCAGCCCTTCGGAGGTTTTCTCCGCAACCTCTCGTTGAGGATGACGGCCTCAACTACGTCGCTTCCGTGCTCGCCCTCCACTTTTCTCCTTATCGCCTCCCTCACTAGGGCGCTCCAGTTCATGTCTATCTTGTCCATCTCGTCTTTCAGGGACTTGGGAAGAGTCACACTGGTTCTAACCATCTTCTCTCCGTCGTTCATTCCGCGCAAATATTACTTGTGCTACCGGTAATACTTAACTTAAGACGTCGCAAGTGTGTGTCAAGTGATATGTTTTGGTGGTGGCCCCTGATGGCTAGGAGGGAGAATGGATCATGGAGGGAAGCACAAAACTTCAGAACATAGTGATACCAACACAAAGGTCCTGAGCGAACTGTCTCGTTTTTGTCGCGACATCTTGGGCTTTCCGGTTCTCTACGAAGGATCTGGTTACTGCTTTCTCAAGGCTGGGGGTGTGAACATAGTCATCCATCCGGTTGACACTGACTCTGAGTTTGCTCCGACCGGACATGGAATGTATCTCGACATAATAGTTGCAGATCTGCAGGAGACAAGAGAGCGGTTGTCAGATGCGAATATCGAGATTCAGAGGGAATGGAAGGATCACACTGGGCGGTTCCTATTGATTGCGGATCCCAACGGCAACCTTCTTGAACTGATAGAACCTGTAGGGGGCGGATGAGATGTCACCTACAGTACCACCTGAAAGACCGTTGATTTGACCTATCGGGTCCGGAGACATTGCAGGATGGCTCGTCCGAGTCCTGGAACGTCGAAGGGCCTAATTACGTTGTCGTTGGCCTAGGGCTAACCCTGACAGTGTCGAATCTGATGGGCGGTCTTCGGACAGCGCTTGAAGAGATGGTAGAGCATCTCTAGGAAGACGTTCGTGAGTGGAAGGTTCATGTGTTGATCCTCGACGTGGCTCTCTTGTTATACGGAGTCACTTGACACGTGCTTCCCAGCTTGATTTCAGATGAGGCTCTACACCCGAGATCAGTAGAATTCCACTCCACAAGCTCCTCCAGTTCTACACTACAAGCTCGCTGCCCCCAAGATACCCCGTCCGCTAGTCATGTCGCAATCACACGAGAGAATCCTCTCATATTGCCTCTGATGGTCTGTGCCCGCCAGGTCATTCACACTCATCTGGGCCATCAGGCTCGGATGACGTGCAATGTGAGGACTCTGACCGTATCCGAG
>JAUWBL010000051.1 GCA_030601715.1 Candidatus Geothermarchaeota archaeon
GTCGGAGGGAAGATGTTCGCCACCTGGTGAAGGGTGAGCTGGTCCTCAAGCTACCCAGGCAAGCCCGTGACCGGGCCCTGTCAACCCCCGACGCCCACGCCTTCGACCCGCGAGGCGACTGAAGCTTCGGCCTCAAGACTGTGTGCATGTCGGGGACGATGTGACCTACGATGTCGAAGGAGCTAGGGCGGTGGGTATGACCCCCATTCTTATTCAGAGGAAGGGAATGACGGAGGGATCTGGGCTCGACGTGACGGTGATATCGCGCCTGAACGAGCTTCTGAACATTATCTGAGCACCCTCAGTCTGAGGCTATGCATGGCGCGCAGCTCGCCCTCTTGGCAGCACACAGAGGATAAGCGAGCAAGCCTGTCCAGGTTGCTCCTCCAGCTCTATCTTCTCTTCTGGTCAGTGACATCGGGAGAAGCTCTTATTATCTCCCGTTTCAAGTTCGCATACGTGTTCGGAGATATCTCCCCTCGACTTCTCCAGCTTTCGATGGCGTCCAACTCCACTCGGACCATCTCCCTACGAAGCCTCTCCCTTTCCCACATCACCCCTTGCTTCACCTCGTGCGTCACGTAGAACTCCACCATTTTCTCCTCCACCTCATCCCGGCGTAGCTCCCCCTATTCTCTGAACTCCTGAAGAGCTTCTCGGTGAGAGCGCCCTGCCAAAGACTACTTCACTTCTTACCTTGTGCGTCGTGAAATCCTGTGCAGAAGGTGATACAGGCCTAGACCGAGGAGAAAGTACCAGCCGATGAAATGGAAGACGGCCGTGGGATTCCCAACATCAGCTAGTGCGGCTATAGCTAGCAGAAGAGACAGGAGGGTGAGGGAGAGAAGGGGGTGTGCGATCCTGTCGTGGGCCAATTCCGGCGATCTGAAGGAGAGGCCACTCGCGACTATAACGATCCGCTTACTGAGAGTGTGCCCGTGTCAGTGACATGCCCATTTGCAGGGATATCCTTCCAAATTCCTACCGTAAGGGCTCAGTGGTCGGCAAGAACGAATGGGATCTCGAACGTCCCAAAGTCAGGAACTGGCGGTAGTCACACTTACTATGGTGAGAGACACCAACTCTGTTCTCTTCCCGAGCTGAAAGCCCTAGACGGTACTGGGCGAGAAATCCGATTTCAGAGTTCTCGTCTTCGGTTTGACTAGGTCTGTGTGTTAGTCCGCCTCAACTTGGACGACGAAATCACAGACCTCTCAGGACTCTCTCTATCTCTTCGTAGTCCGGATCCGCTGAGGGATCCTCTGTAACCCACTTGTACCTGACGATACCCTCCCTGTCGATGATGAAGACGGACTTCTTCGAGACACCCTTGAAGCCTAGGACCTCCTCGTGGAGCACACCGTACTTCCGCGAAACCTCCCTGTTGAAGTCGCTCAAGAGCTGAAAGTTCAGCTCCAAGGTCTTCGCCCAGATCTTGTGGGAGAAGACGGTGTCTACACTCAGCCCGAAGACCTCCGCGTCCATCTTCCTGAACTCGTCCAGCCGATCCCTGAAGCCGCAGACGTGTCTCCTGCTGAAGGGGGTCCAGTCTAGGAAATAGAATGTTAGAACCACGTTTTTCTTCCCTAGGAACTCGTTGAGGGTCACTTCCTCATCCACGGTTCCGGGAAGGGTGAAATCGGGGGCCTCGTCACCAACTTCGACCGATGTCATGGCACTTCAAATCGCAATGTCTAGCTCAGAGGACGTCTGACGGCTTTTCCCAAGACCCTAGTCATAGTGAGGTAGCAAGAAATATGTATTCTGTGGAAAGAAGGAAAGTCCCAGCTTTCTACGGTTCCCACTGAGAATCAAGGGTCTGTCTAGAGCCTTTGTTTCCATCGAGAGAGGTTCCTCTGAAGCAGGGTAGCTGTCCGACAGCCCAGACAACTCAGGGGTGTACTATTACGGGATACCTCGGAATTGGCACGGGATAGCTCACTTCGAGGCCTCCGAAGATTTGCTCGGACTGGGATAGAGCTTCCTGGTGAAATCGAAGCTAGCCGGAAGGTCAAGAAAACGAAGCGGGCGTTGCCGGAGCAGTAGGTCAGAGAGCGCGCCGAAGAAGGTACATTTCTTGCGATTGCTTCGTGTGTCCGTGTCGACTACGTGAGATGTGAGGAACGGCTTGGTCTCATCCCTCGATCTGAACTGGATTTAAGAGAAGAACCATGGGTTGGACGGCTGGGTTCATCCCAATCGAAGCAAGTCGAAACGTGGGCTTCTATGCAAACAGAATAGAGTAGGGTTCAAACAAACTGGGGAATGACTCGAAAGCATGCTGCCTAGGCATACATGCCCAGAGCTATAAAGGACACCAAGATGATGTTGCCTAAAAAGGTCGTCATTACCATGATTGGTACGCCTATTCGGAGATACTCCTTGAACTTTATCGCGTATCCATGTTTCGTAGATACTCCAATCGCCGCGATGGTGGCTGCCGACGCAATAGTTGTTCCGTTGCCTCCGAACCCCGCCCCGATAGCCAGAGCCCACCAAAGCGGAACGATGTTCGTTCCCGTTATGTTTGAGAGGTCTTGTAGCAGAGGAATGAAGGCGGCCGTGAACGGTATGCTGTTTACGAAGCTCGTAGCTATCGAGGACATCCACAGAATGCCAGAGGCAACCAACAACTCGTTGCTTCCTATCGCACCTGACAACAGAACAGACATCTCTCGGATCACATCAGTCTTCACAAGGCCCCCGACTACGATAAACAAAGAACCTATGAATATGAGAGTGTTCCAGTCGACATCCTCGAGGACTCTGGGCATGCTGGGTCCTCCTGCGAAAAGCAACACTACGGCGCTTGCCAGAGCTATGGCGGACGGCGTAACGCCCACACTTTCATGAATAAAGAATAAGAATACCATCACGAAGAGGACTATCGATCCGAGTATGAAGAGCCGGCGATCCCCGATCACCTCTTCCGGCTTCAGGGGGATTCGTCTCACGGAGACTTCAGCCTTCAGCTCACTCCCACGGCGGAAGTAGAACAAGAGTACAACAACGATCATTGCAACAGAGGCCGCTAAACCTGTATTAACAATGAAATCTGAGAACGAAAGTTGGCCTGCCTTGGCTATCATTATGTTAGGTGGGTCACCGATCAGAGTGGATGTGCCTCCGATATTTGCCGCTAGAATTTGACCTATTATGTAGGGGACGGGATTCAGTTTCAGCATCTTCATGATCTCTATGGTAACCACGATCATGAAGAGAACAGTTGTTACATTGTCTAGAAAAGCCGACAGAACAGCGGTCGTTACCGTCAGCGCAACGAACATCCTGAAGGGTCGACACTGCGTAACATTCGCCAGGTATATCCCCACCACACGGAAGAAGCCTGCCTCCGTCAAGCTCCCCGCTACAACCATCATCCCGAAGAGGAGCCCCAAGATATCCACATCTACGAAGCTCAACATCTCCTCCCCTGTCATCAGCCCAGAAGCCGCAACGCCTCCAGCCCCTGCCAACGCAGCTATGGCATGCGCTCTGCGGCCCGTGGCGATGTAGAATAACGTAAACAAGAAGATCAGAATGGCCAGAAGCTGGGCCACAACCGGCGAGGCTAGGTCTATCTGAAGAACCATCAGCGCCACCCACACGCCACAATGAAGTCCTCAAAAGCGGGAAAGTCTTCTGCCGATCCAACGAACCAGAGCAGATGTATATCCGTTTCCACGAATAGCGAGATACAGTGTCGCGGGCGCACGTCAGATGTACGAGGCGTGCTTCGTCCATGTGGACCAGCCCACCGAACGGATGCGCCGGTTGACAGATCTTCGACATCCAAGACAGTACGCCCTCGTTTGACCTTTCCCCACGATAACAGCACAAGAGCTTGATGATATTATGTAGCACGCGGCTTCCCACGCTGAGGGCACATTTGCTTCCTGACCGGACCCAACAAAGATGGTGCTGAGTGAAGAGAACCCTCTAAGCGACAAGCTGGTATCCTCTGGGAGTCTGGTGGCTCCGTTTGCCGTGGGGGGAGGCCTTAATAGACAATCGCGCCAAGTTGATTGGCATATGAGCACCATATACAGCATGTTCGGCAAATTCTACGATCTCATATACGGCGAGCTCGTCGACTACGAAGGCGACTGCGACATGCTAAATGGCATATTCCGGAAATTCGCGGACAAGAAACCCGCCACGCTACTCGACATAGGGTGTGGAACAGGCTCCCACGCCCTGATCTTAACGAAGCGGCGATTTGAAGTGACGGGCATAGACACATCTCGGCCCATGCTGGAGGAGGCGGAGAGAAAAGCCGATGAAGAAAAGGCGAAGATCAGGTTTGAGCTACAAGACATGAGATCCATGGATCTGGGAACAACCTTCGACGCCGCCATATCCCTGTCAGGAACATTCGGATACCTCAAGGACATAAAGGACATGGAGTCGTTTCTGCACGCACTCAGGACACATCTGAACCAGAAAGGGCTGTTCGTCTTCGAGTTCTGGAACACGGGAGCGGTAAAGACCGACCACAAAGACTGGCTCACGAGGAAGAAGGGCGATTCCACACTGATCAGGTTGTCTCACTCCGTCTTCGACCCCCAGACAAACGTCCTCAACATAGCGATGAAATACTTCGTCATAGAGAACTCGAAGGTGACCTCGAACTTCGAGGAGCTACATAGAGTCAGAACCTTCACCATCCCCGAGATAAGGTACATGGTTGAGGAGAACGAGTTTGAGCTGCTGACCACTCTCAGGGTCGAAGGACCAAAGAAAAGACCTGAGAGACCCACGAAAGACACCCTCAGGATTCTAGCAGTTGCGAAGGCTCGATGACCACAGATGACTGCGGTCTCCACTCACAGTCGGCCGCTTAGTTTGGCCTCAGAAAGAAAAAACAGCCGAGATTTGGTCTAGGACGTACCGCCACCCCGTGGTGGCTGACACTAGCGTTCGATCCAATACTAGAGATATGCTCTTGTGCAGGTTGTCAGTTCTGTCCAGCGTGGCTCCTCTACTGCTGTCCCCTCCCTGTTCCGAGGGACAACTCCTGTAGCAGTTCTACCTTTTTGGGTCCGTCGGCTTAGATCCCAGCCCCTCCACCATTAACCATTGCCAAACGTCATGGAGCAAGGAATCGGAATAGCTACACGAGGTACTGCTTCACCATATCCAGCCACAGCACCAAACCCTTCCATCTCCCGAATCTCTCGTAGTGTTCCTCGATCTCCTTGTCCGAGACGGGATCCCCCTTGTTGTGGACCTCGGAGAACTGTTTCCTGACCCAGGAATCGATGGCTAGCTGCTCGTATCTGTTGACCAGTTGCAGGATGTTCTTGGTGCTCCACTCCCCTACGCCCCTCAGACCACGGATCTCAGCGGCCAATGCATCCGTCTCAAGGGGGCTGTGCCTCCACCTCTCCACATCCAGCTCGCCCGAGGAGATCTTTGTTGCCAGGTCCGCAAGGTAGGGGGCACGGTATCCCGCCCTGATCTCCTCCTTGAGAAACGCCTCTCCCGCCTCTGCGATCCTCTCCGCCTTCGGAAACGCCGCCGAAGATCCGTTGAACCTGCTCCCCAGCTTGAGACACAGCCTCTCCGCCATGGCCTTCGTCTGGACCCAGCGGCAATTCGTGCTGATTATCGTCTTGACCACGTCCTCGTAGACCGTTGGGCTACGGAACACCCTCCCCGCCCACTTGTCCAGTATCCAATGGAACTCCGGCTCTTCCTCGAGAAGACCGTAGAACGTGGAGAAGTCCTCATCCAGTCGCAGAGAGGTCTCGATCTGCCTCTGAACATCGGCAAGCTGTTCCTCAGAGACGGCATCTTTCGATTCGATGAGCGCGGTTATCTCTTCACGACGTTCCTGACGGAGCTTGACCTTGACCACCTGTCCCTCCCTGGGCTCCAGTACGCCGACAAGGATCCTGCTCTCCTTATCAGCGTGGAACGGAGCTAGCTCGGCCCAGCCTGAGCTCCAAACAGTACTCCAGAGGCTGAATCTCTCGGGGCAGGGTAACTCCAACGAAAGCTTTTCGGGGCTCACCTCCCAGGATCTCCGTCACAAGCCTTCTGTTGATACAACAAGCCTTACCGTCATCAGCCTCTAATCGAAGAGGAGTATCGGCCCCTCTCCCCTGCGCACCTTCTTCTCGTCGCTCTCAATTATCGCTATCTCCAGAACTGGGTCCGCGATGAGGCTGTGAACATGGCCCCCGCGGACACCGAACGATGAGTCGCTGAGGACGGCGTGGAGATGTATGTGGGGCCGCCCCTTGCGCTGAGTGACGTTCCCGGTGAGGCTCACCACCTCCATCTGCTCATCAACCTCGAATGTCTCGTACGTACCCCTAGAGGGGTCGTAGAAGCCCAGCCTCGCCTTGTTCGTCGCTCCTATCCCGTGCACGGAGGCGGTGTCGACTCCCCACTCCGAGCATCTGGCCATGACGGTCTCCACCGCCTCGTCCCCCCGCTTCAGCTGGATCAGCTTCTTCAATCTCCGTCACTAAGAGCGGATCGGCAGGGCTCGATAATGAATTCGATCTGCAGAGAGTCTTGGTTCCAGCTGCTTGACTTGCCACAAGAAGTAGGGGCTCGACAGGATGGTGAAGGATCGGCGTGGCTTGCGTTGTCGGGGAAGAGCACCGTAGAGACCCGATGCCTTCCTCCTACCTCATTCTTAGTATCAATAGGGCTACTGCAAGCGCAGGCAAGGAGAGCATGAGAATCGTCGTTGTCCATGTCGAGGACATGGTTGTTGAACGTCTAAATTATGTTGAGGTCCTTACCTGCTTCCTCGAACGCTGCGAAGGCATAGTGTAGGTCGTCCTTGAAGAGGTCCGACCTCATCTGGGTCCTGATCCTGGCCTGACCCCGGGCCACCATGGGATACACGATGGGCAACGCAAAGACGCCCCTCTCGAACAGGAGGTCGCTGAACTCCTTGGCCAAGCCGCTCTCCCCCACGATAACAGGAATTATAGGCGTCTCACTCCTACCCGTGTCGAACCCCATCTCCCGCAGAGCCTTTCTAAAGAGCTCGGTGTTGTCCCAGAGCCTCTTAACGTGCTGGGGCTCCTCCTCAAGCACCTCGACGGCGGCCGTGCACGCCGCCGCCACCGG
>JAUWBL010000211.1 GCA_030601715.1 Candidatus Geothermarchaeota archaeon
AACGACACCATCCACGTAGCCACTCACATCGCGGCTCTGGAGGCAATCGAGAAGGAGCTGATACCGGTGTTGGAAGATGTCGAGGAACAGCTGGAGATCAAGGCTAAGGAATTCGACCACATCCTAAAGTCGGGGAGGACCCATCTCCAAGACGCCGTCCCCATGCGTCTTGGACAGGAGTTCGGCGGTTACGCCTCCATGATCCGCCACGGCATCCGACGGGTGAGGAACGCAAGCAAGGCCCTCAGAGAGCTGAACATAGGGGGATCGGCTGTCGGCACAGGCCTAAACGCCGAGCCGGAGTACATCAGGAGGGTAGTGAAGCAGATCAGCGGGCTGACGGGGGTCGAGTTCCGAAACGCGGAGAACATGTTCGAGTCAACCCAGAGCATGGATGCATCGGTGGAGGTCAGCGGGGCCCTCAAGACGCTGGCCGTGAGCCTCATCAAGATAGCCAACGACCTTAGGTTGCTCAGTTCCGGTCCCAACACCGGCATCGCCGAGATAGTGCTGCCTCCTGTGCAGCCTGGCTCCTCCATCATGCCAGGGAAGGTGAACCCCGTCATGGCTGAGATGCTGAACATGGTGGCCTTCCAGGTGATAGGAAACGACGCAACCATCACCCTTGCCGGCCAGGCCGGACAGCTCGAGCTGAACGTGATGATGCCCGTGATTGCCTACGACCTGATACACTCCATCGAGATCCTCACCGGTGGCGTCCGAGCCTTCACCGAGAGATGCGTCAAGGGGATAGAGGCCAACGAGGAGACGTGCAGAGAGTACCTGGAGAGGAACCCCGTGGTGGTTACGGCCCTGAGCCCATATATGGGCTACGACAAGGCGGCGGAGATAGCCAAGAAGGCCTACAAGGAGCGGAGAACCGTTAGGAGCATCGTCCTTGAGATGGGGCTGTTCTCAGAGGAAGAACTCAAGAAAATCTTGGACCTGAGGAGGCTGACGGAACCGGGAGTTCCCGCCAAGGAATAGGCTGAGGGGGTTGACGATGTCCACCGTTAAGTGCGTCCTGATCATCTGCGACGGTCTGGGAGACAGACCCATCGAGGAGCTAGGGGGGAGGACGCCCCTCGAGGCGGCTAACAAACCGAATCTCGACCATCTCGCCTCAGTCGGCATCAACGGCATGATGCACCCCATCGGACCGGGCATAACGCCGGGAAGCGACACCTCCCACCTGTCGATCTTCGGCTACGACCCGTACGCCTACTACACCGGCAGAGGTCCCTTTGAGGTCCTGGGCATGGGGCTACCTCTCGGATACGAAGACATCGCCTTCAGGGGCAACTTCGCCACGGTGGAGGAGAAAGACGGTGATCTAGTCGTCTCGGACAGGAGGGCCGGGAGGCGTCTCGACGAAGGAGATGAGCTGGCGCGGAGCTTGGACGGCATGGAACTCGACTCTCATCCCGATGTGGAGGTAGGGATCGAACACTCCGTGGAACACCGGTGTGCGGTGACCTTGAAGGGACCTCAGCTCTCTCACAAGGTAACAGACACGGATCCCCACACTCCGGGGCAACCCTTGCTTTCTTGCCAGCCGATCTCAGAGGACAAGGCGGCCCAGAGAACGGCCGAGATCGTCAATCTCTTGACTTCGAAGTCCCACGCCATCCTTTCTGCGCACGAGGCGAACAAGAGGAGGAAGCAGAGGGGGCTGCCTCTTGCCAACGCGATCCTCCTCAGGGGAGCCGGCGTCCGCCCCAGACTCCCCTCGCTCAGAGAGAAGTATGGCCTGAGGGCGGCGTGCATAGCTGGCGCCGCTCTCTACGCCGGGGTGGCGGTCAGCGTCGGCATGGATCTCTTGAGGGTTAAGGGCTCCACGGGGACGGTCGAGGTCGACACCTTGGCGGTTGGGAGGGCGGCGGTTGAGGCACTCGCGGACTACGACTTCGTGTTCGTTCACATAAAGGGGGCCGACAACGCCGGGCACGACGGAGACTGGGAGATGAAGATGCGGATGGTGAAGAAGATCGACGGGATGATCGGTGCCTTCCGAGATAGCCTTGACCTGGAGAGCACATGCTTGGCTGTCACGGCCGATCACTCCACTCCCTGTGAAGTGGGGGAACACACGGGTGATCCCGTGCCTATCGTCATCGCGGGGCCAGGCGTGAGGACCGATGACATCGAGGAGTTCGGGGAGAGGTCTTGTGTCAAGGGCGGCCTCTCAGTGATCAGAGGCCTCGATCTGATGCCCTTGTTGATGAACCTCTCGGGAAGGACTGAGAAGTTCGGCTCCTAGACGCCCCTGAGCCCTCGTTCCGTGTCGGTGCTGTGACGTTATGAATATAACGATGTTATAATCAAAGAGCAGTGCCGCAGAACATGAAGGATGCTCTAACCATCAAAGACTACCGTGTCAGGCTATGACGGCCAACGCCTTTCATGGACTCGTCGGGCGGGGGAGCTCTGAGTGATATTTAGGTTTACCCCTAGGCTATGGTAGGGGGTTGAGAGATATGGGCGTCGAGCAGCTTCTCGTCTTGGACCTGGAAAAGATCAGAGAGGATTTCCCTGTCCTGAAGAGAAAGGTCAAGGGAAGGCGTCTCGTCTATCTCGACAACGCCGGGCACGACGGAGACTGGG
>JAUWBL010000150.1 GCA_030601715.1 Candidatus Geothermarchaeota archaeon
GCCAGTCGAAGCCCGTGATGGTGTTGACGCCCATGGTGACGTCGACGTCTTCCATCTCCATGAGTTCCTCTAGCAGGAAGGGGGTGTGGAGCTTGCCGCTTACCGTCGGCTCGGAGACCATTACGTTGAGCGTCGAGCTCAGTATATGGGCCAGGCCTGTGTAGGGGAGAGAGGCGACGAGGGTGAAGGTGGCTAAGGCGTGGCTCCACCATATGGCGCCATAGAGCAGTCTGCCTGCCTCCCCGACTAGATCGACCGAAGAGAAGTAGCCGCCGAGGAGGGTGCCGACGAAGGAGTAGCCTTGCCACTCCACTGGGTTGATCGATAGTCGCAGCCCCTCCATGAGGAAGCCTGTGACGCCGATGTAGAGGAGACCCAGAAGGATCAGGGAGTACTGGAGTTTGTACTCTAGCTCCGCAGGCTGGATCAACCCTCTTCGGTAGATGGCGAGTATGAGCCCCACGAGGAGCATGATTCCGAAGAGGTCGAGGGAGACCTCGAAGAGGAGGTAGAAGGCCCCTCTCAGGAGCTGGATGCCTGCGAAGTGGAGGATGTCTTGGTCCAGAAAGACTAGGGAGGTGCCTATGAACAGGATCAGAGCGCCTAGGAAGATCCCAAGATGCATCAGGCCACCATATCCTTCGTCCAATACCTTCCTCTGGCCGAGAGCGTACTTCGCCAGTCGTTTCAGGCTCGTGGCGGGGTTCTTGGAGAAGAACTTGACTAGGTTTCGTGTGCCGTAGATCCTGATCCTGCGATAGATGCCATAGAGAAACATAAGGGCGAAGGGCGTCAGGATGAGAAACATGGCTAGGGCGGTCCAATCCGGGAGGAGAGGGAAGGCCTCACGGGCGGGCGTCGACATGCAGGAACCTCGACGAGAGTTACGTTAAAGGATAGTCTCCGTTTACCATAAATGCGAGGGATCGGGACTGTCTAGACAATATCGATCAAGACATGGCGCTTTCAAGCAACGTGAATGATATCTTCAGGTGACATGACCGTCTATCATCTCTGCTTGGAGATTGGTCCAGACGGCTCCACCCAGGTTTTCGTGGAGGAGCTTCCCGGGTGCTACAGTCGCGCCCCCACTAGGGAGGAGGCCATGGCGAAGGGGCCTCTCAAGATCAAGGAGTATTTGGATTGGCTGAGCGAGCGTGGAGAGGACGTCTCCCCTGACGCCTATGAGATCGAAACAGTGGTTTCCGAAGAGGTCACCGGGGACTGGCCGGTGGAGGAGGGTGACAGCCAGGCTCTCTTCAGGTTCGACTTGGAGCCCGTGACGGACGAAGAGATAGAGCGGTATCTCACGCTGATGCGACGTCTTCGACACGACCTCCTTGAATTAGTCTCGACGATCCCCGAGGAAGCCATGGAGTGGAGGCCCGACGAGGAGACCCCACGCCACATGAAGCGGATACTGGAGCACATAGCCGAGGTGGAGTACTTCTACATGACGAGGCTTAGGCAACGGGAGTATGTGGAGTGGCCTCTGAGGTTCATGGAGCTCACTAGGGAGCTGACGGAGCTCAGACTGCGCAACCTGAGCGAAGAGGAGAGACACGAGGTCAGCTACCATCGACCCGGAGGATGGACCGGGAGAACGGAGCCGGAGGGTTGGACGGCGAGGAAGGTCTTCAGGAGGTTTCTGTGGCATGAGAGGCTCCACATGAAAACCATTGAGAAGCTTCTGGCGAAGTTCCGTGAACTTCGGGAGGGGCAGGAGGAGTAGTCCCTTGCTTCCTTTTGGTCGTTGCTAGGAGCTTGAGGCTGTTCCGCCCCGCTCTCGATCTCTTGTTTTGCCGGTTGACTCGCTTCGCTGTAGTCGTCATCCCTTTCTCCGTCTGTGCGTGTGTGGACGAGAAAAGTGACTGTACGGGGAGAGGAATCGCTCTATCCGAGCTACTCCAGTTAGAAGGAGACTGAACCGGCTGTTTCAGCGTACAGTACGGGAACTGGTTTTACGGTACGCGGGAGGGAGGCTTTCCCTCGATGGACGATTTCCCTTCATACACCGTTTCCCTCAGTAGACATCTTCTCCCAGGCGAAAACCCTTAGACGGTCGGGTTCCTCGTCCTTCGTTGACATGGGTTCCAACGTCAAGGGATGGATCCTGAGTCTCCGAGGTTGGTCGGCACTCTTCAAGTGATTTAATGTAAGTAGCCAGATAGAACCTCCTTGGGGAGAGGATGACCTCCGAAGAAGAGAAACCTCGAAAGGATCCCGAAGAAGGATTCGAGGAGCTGGAAGAGAAGCTCCGAGACGTAGACGAGGCTCGGGACAAAGCTAGAAAGAGGAAGCGGGGACCCTACCGAAAGTCGTCGGTTGGGGGACGAGTCAAGCTGTCTTAGACCTCGTGCCGCGACATCCCGCCACCACAGGATGCATACAGTCAACTCATTCTGCTTGAGGTCATCTCGGTGCCTTGCCGATCCTGTTTCCGACGACGATGCAACATAGAGACAAACCAAATTTAACAATCGATGGCCGTACGAATCCTTTTGCCGGGATAGCCAAGTGGTCCAAAGCCATCGGGCGGATAGGGCGTCGGTCTCGAGATCTGAGTGTCAGGGCCAGAAAACCGATGGGTCTCACGGCCCGCGTGGGTTCGAATCCCTCTCCCGGCGCCACCCTTCAGCGACACAAGTCAATCTCATGCTGGCCTACTCTCACGCTGTTCCGCCACCTCATCTCCCTGTTGGTGTCAACATGCTTTTTCCTAGCCGTTGAGAGTCTAGTGGTAGGTGTATGAGAATGTGTTGTAGCTGTAACTGCGGAAGCCATCATTCCCGACGGCATCGTCGATATCGCCATCACCGTAAGGGGTGGTGGAACCTCCTCTCTGTGGAGGAGGAGACCGAGGAGTTGGAGAAGTTCAAAGAGCACCTCGAGAAGAAGCTCGGGGACGTCAACAAGCGGCTTGAGCTGCTAAAGGGCTAGGTCCGCTCGTCTCTGGAGAACCAGAAGCAGAACCAAGAACGGATTGCCCAACAAGAGGGCAAGATAGAAGTAGAGGACCGGATAGCCCAGAAGCGACAGAACGATCAGGACGAAGGCGTGGGTTCCCACGGAGAGGTAGCTCCAGAGCCCCAAAACCCTGAGCTGGTTTCTGTCGCTGCCCAACTCCGTGCCATCTTGCGTAGCATGATCAGGGAGAAGCCTCTGTTTCCAATGGTCCGTCTTCGCCACGGTCTTGTCGACCCAATCATACATGATCCTCTCCAGCCTCACGATGGGATCTGCCTGTGAGGCTTGCGAGGCCGTGTGAGGCACCATGCTCCTCAGAGAGGGGTCGAGAGAGTGGGTGAACAGCCTTGTTTTGTAGTGAAAGAAGAAGGCGGTCTGGAAGGAGACGCTCAAGAAGGAGGCCAAAGCCACCAAGGGTATGAAAACATCTCCGGTTGCGGAGTAGACCCCGTATGCGATAGAGATGTGCAGAGTCGCGGAAACCACGAAGTCGGCTACTCCGTCCAAGGCGTGTCCCCTGTCCGTGACGAGGCCCTTAACCCTCGCCAACTCGCCGTCCAAGCAATCTAGGATCGACCTGATCTGGAGCAGAATGGCCGCCACGAGATAACCCAAGTGCTCGCCTGACGAATAGTAGAGGGATGCAAGCAGCCCCATTACCAACCCTAGAATGACTACGTGCCATGGTCGAAGCCCTGTGGCAGCGAGGATCTCAGCTAGGAAGCGGGCCGGAGGCCTGTTCAAGAACTGTTC
>JAUWBL010000098.1 GCA_030601715.1 Candidatus Geothermarchaeota archaeon
CGAGATTCCCTAGGAGCTCCGGAGGGTGCGATAGATCAGCATCCATCTGAAAGAAGAAGCGCGCCTTCGGCTTCGACTCGAATCCCCTCTCCAGCCCCTGCAAGATCGCGGAGCCGACCCCTAGTTTGTCGGGGCGAACCACCACCTTGATGTCGGCGCAGGACGCTCTGAATTTGGCGGCCAACACCGCGGTGCCATCCGCGCTGTTATCGTCGACGATGATGATGCTACCCCCGGCGTTCAAGCTGCGAAAGGCAGAGTCGAGCCCCATCAAGAGCCGCTCGATGTTCTCTCGCTCATTGTATGTGGGTATGACTACGCAGATGTTTGGCTGTGAGAGTGTTCCAAGTGTCTCGTGTCTCTTGCATGAGGTGTTGGGAGGAGCTCTTTTCTTCGAGTCCATCTGGGAGGAACCTCTGCAGCATACCTGTTTGATGTTAGCTCGGGGTCGGAGCGGACATTCATACTCTACGCCGTAGGGGTGAAATACTTTCGCGAGTACTTGGGCGTCGAGACCCCCCAGCAAGCCTTGGAACTGTTGAAAGCGAGCCAGATTAGGGAGATGGTTCAGAACCGCTTTACCTAGCCCATTAGGGAGAGGATGATGAGTTCCTCCTCGGCGGCGACCAGGCTTGTCAGCGTGAGGCGCTGGTTGAAGCTGACCGAGATCAAGGTGGGCTGGGTCCGCGCGGAGACGCCCCGCGCAAGTCGAAGGTTATGAAGGACAGCCCCCCAACAACACCACTCAGAAGTTAAGACAGACCAGTCAGCCACTAGATCGCTGAAGCAAAGACGGAGAAGGCGAAACGGCATCTCAAGATCTTGGACACAACGAACAGCATCTGAGTCCGTGTGTGGACAAAAGAAAAAAAAGACGGAGGCGGGCTCAGCCCACCTGCGTGAAGGTTATCTGTACGTCGTAAAACATGATGTGCCAGAAGAGTGTGAAGGGTGGGAAGTTGTTCGGGTCGGGTTCGTTGCTCCTCACGATGAGGTGCACTTGAGTATCGGCCGGGTCGCTGAACCCGTCGTCCGGGTTCATGGGGCTGTAGAAGCCGCTCTTGTCAGCGTTAAGCACCTGATTGGTCGTCTCGTCTCTAACCCCCTCCGTCAGCATCATGTGAGTGGGCAGGGTCTTCCACAAGACTCCGTTTTTGTAGACCTGCGCTGGTCCCCAAGTCCCGAGGTACGTGAAGAGGTTGGTTAATATGGGGGCACCGACGCCCGTACTACCGTGCTCAAAGGCGTTGATGGCTATGGGGTCACCGACTATGGTCCTATGTAGTCCACCGCCGGAGATGACTCCCGACGGATGGTCCGGTGACATGAAGACTGTTTGAACTACTTTTATGACTACGTTCTCGCGGCGGTCCCACCACACGGCCCTGATCTCCCCAGTGTTCTCCACCGGGTCCACCTTGATTCTTATGTAGCCCGGAACAGGGGTGACATCATCGCCGTCGTATTGCATGTTGTCTCCGTACCTTCCGATAATGCGGGTTCTCCCGGCGAAAACCATGTAGGGGGTCCAAGAAACCTCAGAGGAGGGCTCGGACTCCGCGAACGCCGTCGTCTGAGAGTCAGCGACGGAACCCGTCGTTTGAAAGACTGCAAAGGGTATTGCTATGGCTATAGACACTATCAGTGCAGCTAGACGCGAATATTTCATGTTGTACTCACTACGCAAACGCAGAGGGAGGATTGCTTAAGAGCGTGGCCTTGAACACTAAAACCGAAACTAGAACCATTACGCATCGTCCAGTCTAGAGGTCGAAACCTTGTACTATGGCCTCGCAGAACCTCCTCGGGCGGTTTTCCGCAGAACTGAAACACCTGGATTGTGGCTGTTTGGGTGCGAACGGATGGGGAGTCAAGGCCGAGAATACTTTGCGTGGGCGGGTTCTCAGGCCGTTCCGGGTTGTTGTTCAGGAATAGGGTCGTTCCATATCATCCCTAACCCCCCAAGAACCTCAATTCGTTTGGTTCGGAGCGATCATCGACATGTCCCGGACGCAGCGCCACTCGCTGACCCGCAGAGTCACGCACCGCGCCCGAAATGAAGAAGATAGGACGGACACGGCTAATCCGTCCGTCAAGATGCCAGGTACAGCGGACAATCAATGCGTCTGTGTGCAGGAACTGTTTCGTCGATACTCAAAGAACGGCTGCTGTTCACGCCAGACGGTCCGCGAGCATCGAGATCTCTCTCCTTGTTCCCTTTGCCAAGATGCTGGAAAGGTTGTGGTCCTTGATTGTGGTTTCCCCTCCTCCACTATCGTAGCACCTGACGAGGCGACAGTCTAGCTCGTCTATCATGCTCTGGATCTCTACTGGTCCAAGCCCCTCGAAGTTTTGCAGAAGGGTGTAGAACTCTAGGTCTTCAAATGGACCGGGAGGCTCATGCCTCAACTTCGTCCCAAACGAAACCAAGTGTTTCGCGATTCTCTCGCCAGCTCGTCCTGAGCCGAAAGCCTCGAGAACGTCTCCCCTTTCGGGGGGACGAGGAGTCCTCAAGAGTTCGTCGACGGTTTCGCATATCGGATCCGCGTGAAGCCGACACACGGTGAATCTCGAGGCTTCCGAGAGTTCAGCACTCCCAGGTCTCTCTCCTATCAGGATCGTTGGGCAACCAGCGTACACGGCTTCTTCGGCGACTGACAGTGAGTCCGTCAGCACACATGCGGCGGAAGATAGGATACTCAAGAAGTCAGAGTGAACCATCGTCTCCGTAGTCACAAGATTCTCCTCAGAGATGTATGCGGGGTATACGCCGTAGCTCCTGATGCACCTTTTCATCTCTTCGTCCGTCGGAAGTACGACCAAGCGGCCCAGAGCTCTCACTATCTGGAGTATCATCTGGAGGGCGTCAGGGGTCATGTGTTGACCAGAGGACACAGCGAAAAGGATGTACGAGTCGGGCCGCAAGTCAAGCTCTCTGAGGATCTCAGAATGGCGCCTCTGGTCTCTAGCATGAGTATTGAAGGAATCGAGGAGGGTGCTTCCAGTGAGGAACGGTCTTTGGGTGGTGGTCCGCTCCAGTAACAGGTTCTGATAGGCGGTTCGAGTGGGAGCGAACAACAGCGTGGACAGCCTATCCACGCTCTGTCTTCGGAACTCGGCTTCTGTTCTTATGTCGTAGGTCCGGTAGCCCGACTCGATGTGGCCCATCGGGATTCCCAGCTTGGCGCAGGCCAGTCCGGATGCGAAGGCGGTCTTGGAAGAACCACACACGAGAGTCAGATCCGGCCCTTCCTCCTCAAGCACCATTCGAATCTTTTCCTCGCACTCGAGAACCCACCCGTCTCCGTCTGAAACCTTGATATCAAAGAAGGGCTCCGGAATGTCCGAAGACATGTAGAAGACTCCCTTGTCAAACCAACCTTTGTGCTCGTTGATATCGACGATGGAGACACGAACCTTCCTCTTGTCCAGCTCCCGGATGACGGGCTCAAGCTTCAGGATGCCGGATCTGATCCCCGTAACAGCGACGACGTCTACCGGAGACACCATCACGAACTTCCCTCGAAGCCTCCTGAGCCCTTGCCATATGCTGCTCCGCCTCGACTCTTCCATGGAGTGATCGATTTGCCGAGCAGTTTCGCTATCTTAAGTCACCCTCCACCTCCCTAATCTGTTGTGGGTAGCGGTGAGCTTCGAGCAGGCTGAAGGCATCGTGTATGTGTGCGCGAAGTGCGGCGCGAAGTTGAAGAGCGAAGACCTAGCCTACATAGGGATTCTCGAGTGCTTAGAGTGCGGATACGAAGTTCTTAGAAAAGCCCGGCCGGACACAGTGAAGATGGTCAGGGGTCGCTAACACACGCCTAGCTGGTCGTGACAGAGACCTCAGAGAACCAGAGATTTTGCTCTACACCCTCGAAATTCTTCAGGAAATCGTTGAGCTTGCAGATGGGGACTATGGGCACTCCCTCATGGAAGGGTCTCTCCCACGAAAACACGGAGATAACTACCGGATACAGCTTGCCAGCCTTCAGGCGACTGCTCTCCGAGAGGTAGTGGCATCTGCTTTTCTGGGAGTCACAAACTTGCGTCAGAAGGGCCGCACCGAAGCCGCGGTTCCAGTGCTTGCAGTCCGCGACGAGGACAACCTCTCCCCTCTCCGCCACGATGTCGATCTCTCTTCTAGGATGGGTCAGAACTACACGTCTGCTGACACTGAATCCATGATTCTCGAAGATCCAAGCCGAGAGAGCTTCGAAGTCCCTCCAGTCTAGGACCTTGGAGATCTCACGGAGCGTGGCTCCCTTCGCAAGAGCAACGCGTATCAGTTTCAGCAGCTTTCGGAAGCGGATTGCCCGTCTTGTGGGGGGGAGTCTTCTTCTTTTCTTGGATCCCTTAGAGAGGAGCGATATTCTTGGAAGAACTTCACTGGCGGACATCCAGCTCGACCGTGCTGTCGCCTCTTCTGGCAAAGATGGATCTGATCTTCCTTCTCCACGAGCCACACAGCGGGGTACGTATCATTGTCCGTGTCGACCCCTACTGAAAAAAATGTCGGGAGCGCAACAACCGTTCACTACTCTTTCCACACGCCGAGAACCACAGAGCTTTCCGTGAGCTTGACGCCAGACACCGCAAGCACATCCTTCTTCAGCAACTCTCTAAAGGCTTCCACCGATGCAACCTCAATCTCCGCGAAGACATCGTACTCTCCTGTGACCTCGTACACCTTAGCCACTTCCTCCACCTTCGAAAGCGTCTCACAGACCTCTTCGAGCAACTTGGGTTCGACGACTATGCCCACAAGAATCTTCAACGCTAGCAGCTCGACTCATGTTCCCCACGGCCGACGAACCGTCAGCCGCTTGCTGGGTCTTGACTAAACCCTAAGTGGAAACAGCCAATTTAAAGGAGGGTATGGGAGAATTCTGAGACGATATCATCCGTGTCGGAATCGTAGCTGAGAAGAGAACCTACCGTGCCAGCGTCGCTGCGTCTCCACACATCGCTACACTGAACGGCAGTCAAGAATCG
>JAUWBL010000037.1 GCA_030601715.1 Candidatus Geothermarchaeota archaeon
GTTGGAGGGGATCCCATCCCAAACATTCACAACATACTGGATGGGATGAACCGCATGAGAGTTAGCGTCCCAATGCTCTGGAACAGCGACATGTACATGACCCGTGAGGCGCTCCAGCTGCTGTGGGACGTAATCGACATATGGCTGCCGGACTTCAAGTATGGAAACGATGCCTGCGCGCGCAGGTTGTCTCGCGTCAGGAACTACTTTAGCGTAGTCTCGCGCAACCACCTGCGAGCCTGCGAAGGGGCAGACATGATCATTAGGCACTTGGTGATGCCCAACCACTTGGACTGCTGTACAAAGCCCGTTCTCAGGTTCATAGCGGAAAACATGAGAGGTGTCTTGGTCAACGTCATGGGTCAGTACCACCCGGACTACCTGGTTCTCAGCAAAGGAGACAGGTACCAGGAAATCGCGAGGAGGCTGACTCCCAGCGAGATCCGCGAGGCCCACGCCATCGCCCAGGAGCTTGGGCTGGCTTACAAACCCGTCTCCTAGATTCTTGTGCAAGCAACGACCGCGATTGATCATAGGTCCCCCAGGCGAATCCTACGAACAGGCGTCAGAGCCAGGTGGGCGAAACGATGGTGGTGGAGTTCGACGCTAACGAGGCTGGTGAGTTCGCGTTGAAATGCACGATTTTCTGTGGGTTCCTCACCGAGGACGGTGCATGTTCTGGGCACGACATCATGACAGGGATCCTCAAAGTGGTGGAGGAGGCGTAGGTCAGCCCTCTGTTCAAGACCTGGCCTCCAACGTCTTCGGGGATTGGATTAAGGGTTATGAGCTACCCTCAGCAACATCAAAGTGCTAGAGATTGAGCTACGAGCGGGGCCAGTCCCTCATCTCCAAATACGTGGTCGAGGGCCGAGGCAATCGATTCCTCAGGGCAAGGGACTTCGAAAGGAGATCAGCGCCTAGGAAGATCTGCCCATTCTGTGAGCCCCCGAGGAAAATCTGTGGACGACCCAACTGTCCTCTGACTATCCAGTACAGAGCGCTGGCTACCCTGACCAGGAACGTAGATCTCAAGGAGGTCGTTGGGAACTCTCCCCCGAGCGTCTTCGTGGGAAGATACGGGTATCCCAATGTGTTTGCAGGGCCCATGGTACCTCCCGTCTGCGGCGACACTTCCAGCTACGACCTCCCCGAGACGTGGTTAGGCAAGAGTCAAGAGGAGATCCTGCGGCTAAGATCCTCCCTCGTTTATGGAAGGTTCAGGACCGATGTCACGAGACCGCAAGAGGGAGGAAGCTACGACAAGCTAGTCGAGCTCGCCCTCTCTCGGAACTCCCCTGAGGCAGAAATGTCTCTGGAGTCCAGACCGAGGAGGGCGGTCAAGGCTTCGGAGGAAGTGGTGTTGTTCGGACCTGCGGCTCCCCTAAGGAAGCTGAGTCTGGGAACCCTGAGAACGGACTTCAGGCTGGAGAAGCGGTATGAGGACACCGATCTGAAGGCATCGGAAGCCCTTGTCGAGCTGTATTGGGACAAGGTGCCCGTCTCGGGAATTCAGAGGGCCTTTAGCATAGGGCTGTTCGGTGTCAAGAAGAACAGGAGGATGGTCCCAACCCGATGGAGCATCACGGCCGTCGACAGCACCCTGTCGCTGTCTCTCATCAACGAATTGAAAGTGTGTCCTTGGATCAACGGGCACCAGGTCTACGAGAATCGGACCTACGACAACACGTACATTGTGCTGCTCATCCCCTCCAACTGGAGCTTCGAGTGGCTGGAGGCTTGGTTCCCAAACTCGTTCTGGAACCGCTGGAGAAGCGAACCGGTGATCTATGCTGATCACGAACACTACGACAGGAGAACCACGTACGCCGCCACGGGAGGATGCTACTACTCAACCCGGCTCGCTGTGGCTGAGAAACTGAGGGATATGAGGAGACAGGCCACGGCGATCGTATTCAGAGAAGCCCACGAGGGCTATCTATTTCCTTTGGGTGTATGGAACGTTAGGGAGAACGTGCGGGCTGCCGTGAGAAAGGATCCCCTCCTCTTCGATGCCCTCAGCTCAGCTCTGACCTACTGCATGAGCAGACTCACTATCCCCCTCCAGAAATGGCTCCAAGCGAGTTCGCTTCTTCACGGGTTGCTCTACCAGAGGAGGATAGCGGAGTACCTCTAGTCAGGTCCCCACTCGCGGTGGCGGCGCATACCAGCGAGGATGGGGGTATCTGCGACCGCGACTAGTCCGAAGCAAGCCGGTAGCCAATCGGGGAACAGAGGACAGCCCCTGGTCAGCCAGCATCAGCAATCCACCAAGGTCAGAGCCGCCGCTCTGGCCCCCATCTCCGCGTTTTCCAAGGTGTCAGCCCCGGAGATAATGAGTACATCGCCCTCCTCTGGGCTGAATTCTTCGGTGATGGACTCAGAGATCTCTGGCCATCGAACACGCATCGGGGTGCTGTCAGGAGGCATCAGCAAATGACCATCCCGGCAAACAATGACGACGGCGCCCTCGGCACCTGCCCTGACGGCCTGGTCCCGCTGCCGGACCCCGGATGTTACGAGATGTCCAACCCCTCCGATATGAAAGACGAAGTTTCGCTCTCCGACTGTGATGCTACTGGGAGGAAACTCTCTCCTGGATCTGACTTTGGAGTAGAGTCTCCTGTGTAACTCGAGACCAGCCTCCGTCAGCTCAGAACCGAGCTTCGAGGTCTCGACCAAGCCTTCCCTCTTCAAATGACCCAACAGAGTGCGCGTCGCTCCCTCCCCCAAGCCGATGGCTCGTGAGAGAGCGGCTCGGCCAACGCGCCCCCTCTCATAAATGGTCTCGAGAGCTTTGGCTAGGTGAAGTTCGGAGAAGGTGGGGCTGGGGCCGAGGGAGGTGCTCTCTGTGAGTCTGCGGAGGAAGTCCGTAGGCTTCATGGTGGACGCGCCGTCTGTCCAGGACAGAAATAACATCTTTCCGTCTGCATGTATATGATTTCCATAGGTGGGTTGCTAGAGATGGAAACCCCGCTTATCGTAAGTTCTGTTAGGACCCCGATTGGGAAATTCGGTCGAAGCTTGAAGGACATTCCCGCGCCTAGGCTAGGCGCCCTCGTCGTCCGAGAGGTTCTCAGGCGCGCCAAGGTGGAGTCCAACGGGGTAGATGAGGTCATTATGGGGAATGTGCTTGGAGCCGGCCTGGGGCAGAATCCGGCCAGACAGGCAGCCATCTACGCGGGCGTACCATCTAGCGTGGGTGCCGTAACCGTGAACAAGGTCTGCGGCTCGGGGTTGAAGGCGGTGATGCTAGCAGCTCAAGCGATCAAGGCCGGAGACGCCAACTTGGTGGTGGCCGGCGGCATGGAGAACATGAGCAACTCCCCCTACCTAGTACGGGGTGCGCGATGGGGAATCAAGTATGGCGACAGGAGCTTCGTCGATTCTATGATATTCGACGGTCTCTGGGATGTCTACAACGACTTCCACATGATAATGACCGGAGAGGCAATAGCCGAGAAGTTCGGCATATCCAGGGAAGAAGCCGACCAGTTCGCCTACGAAAGCCACATGAAGGCTCTCAGAGCCACTGAAAAGGGGGAGTTCCAGGAAGAGATCGTGCAAGTGGACACCTTAGACGGCACGGTTCTGGGTGTCGATGAAGGAATCAGGCCGGACACGAGCATCGAGAAACTGTCCAAGCTACCCCCCGTGATCAAGAAGGATGGTGTCGTGACGGCCGGAAACGCGTCTCAGCTGAGCGACGGTGCGTCAGCACTGGTGGTCATGTCTGAAAGCAGGGCGGACGAACTTGGCCTAAGGGCCCAAGCGAAAATAAAGGACTACGTGACTGGGGGAGTCGATCCGAAATGGGTCATGGAAGCCCCCATACCGACCGTAAGAGCGTTGCTGGACAGGGCGAACATGACGGTGGAAGACGTCGATCTCTTCGAGCACAACGAAGCCTACGCAACCGCATCCATTGCCGTTCGGAGAGAGCTACGGGTGCCTGAGGACAGATTCAACATCAGAGGAGGTGCTGTAGCAATGGGTCACCCCATAGGGTGCAGTGGTGCAAGGGTGTTGACGACGCTGATTCACGCCCTCAGACAGAAAGGGAAGCGAACGGGACTTGCGACTCTATGCCTCGGTGGGGGCAACGCCGTTGCCATGATCGTCGAATCCATCGGATAGGTCGAAATGCTGTTGATGGGCTCATGACGAAGCCGGAGCCTGTATCTAAGATGTGGTCGTCTGTGATGCGAAGGCTTGAGCCAAGATTGAGGAGTCTCCCTGCAGATCCTAGTGATTGACACACTCCACTTGGGTGACCCGAGACGAGGAAGCGGACCAATGCACGAAGGGAGAAAGCAACGGTACTGATCCTGTGCGGGGGGGAAAGCCGCAGGTTCAGAACAACACAGCGCATTGTGAGCGACAAGGCCCTTGCGTTCTTCCATGGTAGGCGCCTCCTCCAGAGGGTGGTGGAAGCATCTCTCCGCATGACATCTGATGTCATCTTGTCCGTAAGGTCAGGAGAACAGGGGAAGATATACCGGCGTTCACTCGGAAAGGCGGGTCGTTCGGTGAGGGTAGTGGTTGATGAACCTTTGGGCTGCCCCGGTCCGCTCAATGGCATCGCCACGGGATTCAAGGCGGCATCAGGCGACGCCTCCGTCGTGGTTCCTTGTGACGCACCAAGTGTGAGGTCAGAGGTCCTCGCCCTGCTGCTTCGGCACCTCGATGAGGCAACTCTTTCCGTTCCCGTGTGGCCTGACGGGCTGATCGAACCGATGCTCTTCGGAGCAAGAACCCCTGACGGCTCGCTGGTCGCAAACGCCCTGTGCATGCTTGGATGTAGGAAGACCGTAGATTTCATCCGGGCTGCTCCCAGCGTGAAGTTCGTCTCCGTGGCCACCGAGTTCATGGCTGTGGATCCATCTCTAGGATCCTTTGTGAACGTCAACTACCCCTTCGAACTTCGAGTGAGCCCCCCTCGAAGAAGCCTGGAAGGATCCCTCCACAAATCCTTCAGAGTGCAGCAGCCAGCCAATAGCGAAGCCATAGAGCGCCTCTTGGACTTCGCCCAGCAGGTCCGCCTGTCTCTGAGCAACCATCGGGATCTCCTGCTTGACCTGTTGGATGGTGACGAGATTTCAAGGAGCCATTTTGGTCCGCTCTTGTGAGTAGACACGCGACGTCTCTAGGAACGCTAGGGGAGAAAGCTGAACGGGAGCTTCTGTCGGCTTCAGCGGAGGCCTATGAAAGAGAGAGGAAGAACTACTCCGACCTGGGACTCTCCATGCTTGAGGCCCACGCCCTGATCGATGAAGCCTTGGTCTGGAGAATGCTGGGGGAGAAGGAGCTCGGTCAGAAACGGAGGCTGAGAGCCCAGAGGATTCTGGCATCGCTGGGTCTCACGCGGCCGAAGCGCGCAATGTATCGGTAGTGAGCCCGCTGTCGCAACCGGAACGGCGGCAAGTCCTCCAGTGATTGAGTCTCACAGGAGAAGAATGTCGTCGTACGGATGGCTATTTCAACGACTCGACAATCCTTTCTGCGATGTCCACGAGGCTCTTCGAAGCGGGGGCGTCAGGGTATTTCAGAACCATGGGCACGCCTTGGTCAGACGTTTCAGAAAGCCGGTGATCCAGGGGTATCTTGCCGAGCAGGGGGACCTTCATCTCCGTAGCCAGCAATTCTCCACCGTTTCCGACGAAGATCTCGTTGTCGTTGCCACAGTGGGGGCACACATGGCCGCTCATGTTCTCTATCACCCCCAGAACCTTGGCGTGCATCTTTCTGGCGAATCCTATGGACTTGGAAACCGATGCCCTAGAGATCTCAGTGGGCACTGTCACAACGATGAATCCGTCGAATCCAGGGAGGACCTGCATGATGTTGAGAGCTTCATCTCCCGTCCCTGGAGGGAGATCAAAGATGAGATAGTCGGTTCCCTGCCAGTCAGAACTGGAGAGCAGTTGTTCCAGAGCGATCTTCTTTATGGGGCCTCTCCAGATGACGGGTGTCTTCTCCTCTGGCAGAAGAAATGCCATGGAGACGACTTTGACCCCTGCGGCTCCCTGCGGCGGTATCAGACGGCCTCCAACAACTTCAAGTTGGCTCCTGTCCAGCCCCATCATCCTGGGGATGGAGGGACCGGTGAAGTCTGAGTCCAGAATCCCGACTCCACCCTGGTCGAGACCGGCGATAGCGGCGGCGAGGTTGGCTGTGACAACCGACTTGCCGACGCCGCCCTTTCCGCTGAAGACACTGATCTTGTACTTGATCTTGTTCATGTTTTCGATGATCTTCTTCTGCCTTTCGGCCATCTGTTTCATCATGTCCGGGTATGACATCCTTTGTCTCCACTCTCCTACGAACTGGTGCCGTCAGTTATCTATCGTCAGCGGATGTAGCGCCCCTCAGGGGCAGATGGTAGGTCGGGCCGAGGGGCCAGAGTAGCGCGAGGACTATGATGATGCTCCTATTTAGAGGTTTCCTCTTCTTTCAAGACCCTGCGGAGCACCTTTCCGACTAGGGTTTTGGGTAGCTCCTCTCTGAATTCGATCTGCTTGGGAACCTTGAAAGCAGCCATTTTCTCCTTGCAGAAATCGATTATCTCTTGCTCAGAGATCTTTCCGGCTGCCTCGGCCTTGGGCACAATGAAGGCTTTCACCGTCTCGCCTCTGTAGGGATCAGGTACCCCTATCACGGCAGCCTCCTTCACCGATGGGTGCTCGTAGAGGACCTCTTCAACATCCCGGGGCCAGACCTTGTAGCCAGCAGCGTCGATCATGTCCTTCTTCCTGTCGACGATGTAGAAGTAGCCGTCCTCGTCCATCTTCGCGATGTCTCCCGTGAGAAGCCATCCCCGCTTGAAGACTTGTTTCGTCTCTTCTGGCTTGTTCCAATAGCCCAGCATGACCTGCGGCCCCTTCACGGCTAGCTCCCCCACCTCTCCGATCGGGAGCTTCTTGGTTCCCTTCTCAAGGTCCACTATCTTGGCCTTGGTGTCTGGGACGGGTATGCCGATGGATCCTGCCTTCACTTTCCCAATGTCGTCGAGGGGGTTGCTGTGGGTTAGGGGGCTGGCTTCCGTAAGACCATATCCCTCAACTAGGTTGCCTGACATGAGCTCGTTGAACTGGTTCATGACTGCCACGGGCAACGGGGCGGCTCCCGAGATGCAGCCCCTGAGCGTCGAAATATCATGCTTGGGCGTGTCCGGGTCGTCGAGGAGCGCAACATACATGGTGGGAACACCGCAGAAGACCGTAGCCTTGTTCTTCTCGATAGCTTGGAGAACCGATTTTGTATCGAAGCGAGGCAGGAGAATCATCGTCGTGGAGGTCATGACAGGCGCATTCATCGCCGTGGTGAGCCCGTATATGTGGAAGAACGGGAGGACGGCGACGTGAACGTCCTCCGCTTCGCGGATAGGGAGCCAGTTGATCGCCATCAAAGCGTTGGAGACCAAGTTGTAGTGGGTCAGCATTGCTCCCTTCGAGATCCCCGTTGTTCCTCCTGTGTACTGGAGGACGGCAACGTCGTTGACCGGATCCACCTCTACCTTCGGTGGCCTCGGCTCGTGACGTTTCAGTAGGTCAACGAGATCCAACGTGTCGGGGAAGGTCTTCTTTCTCACCCCTTTCAAGGGCGCCAATAGCTTCTTCAGCCCCGGGAGATAGTCCTTTACGCTTGTGGTGATGACGGTTAGATCGAGGCGCTCCCGGATGTTCTTCACCAGGGGGTACAGGAGGTCCAGGGCAACGACCACCTTGGACTCTGAGTCTCTCAGTTGGTGTTCGAGTTCTCGCTCCTTGTAGAGTGGGTTGCAGGGCACCACGATGGCCCCAGCTTTGAGGGCTCCGTAGAAGCAGAAGACAAACTGGGGAACGTTTGGCAGGAACAGGGCGACTCTGTCACCTCTGGAGACACCCAAGCCGGAAAGGATTGTGGCGAATCGGTCCGACAGACTGTTCAGTTCGTCGAACGTGATCTTGTTGCCGTAGTACAGGATGGCCGTGTGGTTCGGGTGGTTACTCGCGGATTCCTCGAGAAACGATTGCAGGGGGGCCTTCGGATACTCGATGCTTTGCGGCACTCCTTCAGGCCAGTGTTTGAACCAGGGATCCTTGGGCATTTTCAAACGATGAAGAGCGATCCGGCGTATAAATGGCACGCCTTCCCGAGAAGTGATTCGAGAATCGTCTC
>JAUWBL010000057.1 GCA_030601715.1 Candidatus Geothermarchaeota archaeon
CAAACATGGGTACAGGGGTCCAGTCTACTTGACAGAACCGACACTGCCCCTCATCATTCTTCTACAACTGGACCTCATCGAGGTTTCCAAGAGGGAGATGCAGGTTCCTCCCTACGGTGCAAAGGACGTTCAGAATATGACCTACCATGCGATCCCCCTTCAGAACGGAAAGGTTACGGACATATCCCCCGACGTGAAGCTTACGTTCAATAACGCGGGCCACATCCTTGGGTCGGCAGTAGCCCACTTCCATGTCACCGATGGCGTGCACAATATCGTCTTCACCGGAGACTTCAAGTACTCTTCCAGTCTGCTCTTCGATAGAGCGTACACCAACTTCACGCGAGCGGAGTCGATGATCATCGAGAGCACCTATGGAGGGGCAAAGGATGTAACGCCTTCTCGCTCCGCAGCCCAGGCAACCCTCGTAAAGGTCATAAACGACGTATTGACCAAAGGAGGTAAGGTTCTCATGCCTGTGCCCGCGGTGGGTCGCGCTCAGGAAATCCTAGCCGTCCTGGAAGAATTCTGCAGAAGCGGAGAGATGATAGAAGCTCCCGTGTTCATTGAAGGAATGATCGAGGAGAGCACAGCCATCCACCTCTCGTTCCCGAACTACCTCTCCCGGAAACTTCGCAACCTGATTGCGAACCAGGGATTCAGCCCCTTCGGTTCGGAGCAATTCGTCACCGTACACGATGAGACTGTGAGGGAGGAGGCCATAACCGATGGCCCCTGTGTAGTGATGGCCACCGCTGGCATGATGGAGGGAGGTCCGGTGCTGGAATACTTCAAACACCTCGCTGGAGACGAGAGGAATCTCATTCTGTTCCCGTCGTATCAGGTCCCGGGGACGCGTGGAAGGAGGATCCTAGACGGCCTGCGCAGCGTCCCCCTGACATCTGAGGGCAAGATGATCAGTGTAAATGTCAAAGCCAGGGTTCAGAGGATCGAGGGGTTCTCCGCACACAGCGACAGGAGGGAACTCGTTGCCTATCTCAGGGCAACCTCCCGGCTCGTGCGAAACCTGTACGTTGTGCACGGCGAGCCAGACAAGTCCCTGGATCTGGCCCGCTACGCCAAGAAGACGTTCAGAGTGAACGCCACGACAGTCAGCCTTCTTCAATCGGTTCCTCTTAAGTAGACCCTGGCTCCCTAACCGCCTTATCGATGGAGATACGCGGCCGTAGTCTAGCCTGGTAGGACTCCTGCCTGCCAACGGGAGAGCAGACCGCAGGGGACCCGGGTTCAAATCCCGGCGGCCGCACCAAGCTGGCTGAAGGCTAGGCAGCAGCCACGCCATGGGAGAGAAGAAACCTTTCCACGCCTTGGAGTGTGGGCGTTTTGGCCTCCGGGTCGGAAACGTAGGCCGCCGCGGCAGCGTTAGAGAAATTCAGCCGTTTCTCTGGTTCTAGGCGTGCCAGGATCCCGGCTATGCAGCCAGCGTCCCAGACGTCCCCAGCGCCAGTTAGGTTGAGCGCCTGAACGTGGTAACACGGAACCAAGATAGTGTCTTCGTTCTCCGAGACGCAAGAATACGTGGGGGTGTGAATGTGGGTGGAAACAGATAACTCCTCCCATATGGACCTAGCCGCATCGTGTATATCCTTCTCTCGGTACCTCTCAGGGAATTGTCCCAGCCCCAGGAGTTTCAGGATTGAACGGGTCTCGTTTTCGTTTATGCTGAGGAAATCCACAACCCCTGGGATGAGAACTGATTCGATGAGCTCGTCGAAATCCCGCTCCCTGACGGTTACGTCGGCCGGGTCGAGGAAGGTCTGAATACCTCTCTCATGGCACTCCGAGAAGACTCTTCGGGCCAGTCTCGTCCCTTCGAGGTTAGCGGCCCAATTGACTATCGCGACGATGTCCGAGTCGAGAATTGCCTCCCAACTCTCTTCTGTGAGCTTTTCTGGGCCTAACGTAGCGATGTCGCCCACATCACTCAACATGACGTTGACTCCGCGCCCTCGGTGCTCAAACTCCAGCGAAGTAGTATATCCCGGCTTCCCAGGCACCACGCTTATTGAGACCATATCTAGATCTCGGAAGTAGCTCTGCAAGAGGGCCTCAGTGGGGCCTTCCGCAACCGTGACGAGGTGTGTCTGGAGCCCGATTCTGCCAAGCGCATAAGCGAGGTTCGGGGCGTTTCCACCTCTCATTTCGATTTGACTCACCCCATGGATGCTGCCCCCACCGGCATCCGCCTTTTTCTCTATCAATACTTTCAAATCGTCCACTGGAGGGGTCCTTAGGATCCGGTCGACGAAGAAGTCTGGCAACACAGCGACCCTCACCCGCCCCTGTAGCGCACGAATCCGATCGATTATGCCTCCAATATCCAAGAAACCATGGCCTCCTCCTGGTTCGCGTCCCATCCAGTCTCGTTATAAGTCAATGAACAGTTGGTATCACTAGGTGATAGATTTGAAGACCACGCTGTCCGTCATAAAAGCCGACGTTGGAAGCGTCGCCGGTCATACAAAGCCACATCCGAGACAGCTGGAGATGGCCGAGGAGAAGCTCAAGGACGCTAAGAAACAGCGGATCCTGAAGAGTTTCTATGTAACCCACTGTGGGGACGACATCGAGCTGATAATGACCCACGACAGAGGGGTCGATGACAGCGAGATTCATGAGTTGGCCTTCAAGACTTTCTCGGAAATAACGGAGAAAGTCTCGAAGCCCATGAAGCTCTACGGGGCGGGTCAGGACCTCCTCTTGGACACATTCTCGGGCAACATCAAGGGTATGGGCCCGGGAGTTGCGGAGATGGAGTTCGAGGAGCGACGCAGCGACCCAGTCGCCGTCTTCATGGCTGACAAGACCGAACCCGGAGCGTGGAACCTGCCCCTGTTCAAGATGTTCGCGGATCCCTTCAACACGGCCGGTCTTATCATCGATCCGGCCCTTCACGAGGGTTTCAAATACACCATCTTAGACGTTATGAAGAACAGAAGCGTTGTTTTGTCCTGTCCGGAGGAGATGTATGACCTTCTGGCCCTGATTGGTGAGCCGTCGAGGTATGTCATAAAGCAGATCCACCGCAAGTCGGATGGATTAATATCGGCTGTCGCGTCAACCACGAGGTTGTCCCTGATAGCCGGACGGTACGTCGGGAAGGATGACCCGGTAGCGATTGTTAGGGCTCAGCATGGATTGCCAGCCATGGGCGAGGTCTTAGAGGCCTTTGCATACCCACATCTTGTAGCGGGATGGATGCGGGGCTCTCACTACGGACCTCTAATGCCTGTGGGTCTGAGACATTCGATGGTGTCAAGGTTCGACGGACCCCCGAGGGTCATATGTTTGGGCTTTCAGGTGTCGAACGGGGAGCTCATAGGACCGGAAGACCTCTTCGACGACGTGGCTTTCGACGAATCACGTCGGATAGCAAACGAGTTGGCCTACCACATGAGAAGACAAGGCCCCTTCATGCCCCACAGGCTGGGACCCGAGGAGATGGAGTACACGACTCTACCAGGAATCCTGAAGAAGCTGGAGGGGAGGTTCGTCCAAGAGTAGGCCTCTTGGACGAATGGTCTAGCACAAGGCGAATCCAGCCAGTTCGGGCGGAGACTATTTTCCGTTAGGACTCCCTGGAAAGAGAGTCTGAGCTTCGGAGGTACCGCATGATGCCCTGAATGCTGAAGAGGACGGAGCTCTCGTGGATGAGTCTGTCACGACCGGAAATGCCCTCTATCTTCCTGAGATGGGGATCGGTGCGAGCGAGTTGGTCGCGGATCTCCTGTTCGTTGAAGCCTTCTTCAACCCCCTGTAGGACGGTGTCGACCCAGAGACGTAGTCGTCTCGAATAGGCCTCGAGGTGCGCCCGAGCATCCTTTCTCCGGCCGAAATGGGTGTAGTACAGCCTGTCTGCTTGAAGCGCCATTAGGCGGGTGAGAGAGGTCAGCGAGAGCTCAAGGTCGAAGTTGGGAGGCGGCGTAGTCGGGAGGAGACAATCCTGCTTTCTGACGTAGATCCCCGCCGCGTCGCCGGTGAAGATCCCGCTGCTGGGGATGTCCCAGAAGCAGAGGTGATGAGGCGCGTGTCCTGGGGTCTCTACGACCGCGATTTCGGTGGTGTCGAGATGGATGCGCTCTCCCCCGCTGAGTGGCACGACGCTACTCTTCGGAACGGGCTGGACCTCGCCGTACTCCTCTGCTAGCTCGCCCAACACTTTCTTGGTGCTAGACCACAAGAATTCGGGGTGGACGAGGTGGTAGGCCCCCTGCTCATGGACATAGATCTTTGCCTGCGGGGCTTTCTTCGAGAGGAGGCCTGCTCCCCCTGCGTGGTCCACGTGTATGTGTGTGAGTAGTATCTGCCGGATTTCTGCCGGGTCTATCTCCATTTCAGCCATGGCGTCGAGGAGGTTCTCGATGGTTGAGGAAGGGCCGCAGTCGATGACGGCGACCTGACCTCGGTCCACGACGTAAGCTGAGATGTACTCCTCAAGTCCAAGAGGATGAAGGTCCACGCAATGTATGTCGTGGCCGATGGGTTCGATGCTCATATGGATCCGCCAGCGTCGGGGTCTCCAGGAACGCCTTGTTGAGAAAATGGTGGAGGGTTCCTTTATTGTGGTGGGCCGGACCGGATTTGAACCGGCGACCTCACGGTTTCTGACAGGAGGCTATCAGCCGTGCGCTCTCTTTGGCCAAGATGGTGACCAAGCTGAGCTACCGGCCCCACATCTATTGTCGAAATACGGGTTAAAACTTTTGAGGAGCAAGTGTCCCTGTTGGTCTTTATCATAGAGTTGGGCGAAGGGTTCTCTGGCAAGAAGGGAAGAGGCTTTTGGGTGTTCATGGTTCGGGACGATTGGCGGTGGGCTTAGCGTCGTGAGTTTTCGGCCCAAGATAGACGAGAAGGTGTGGGATGCATCTGTTGAGAGTGGGATCTTTCGTCGTTGGCAGGAGGAAAAGGTTTTCGAGTTCGACGTGAAGTCTCCTCGAGAGCTCTTCGTGATCGACACGCCTCCTCCATACCCTTCGGGAAGACCTTGGCACATCGGTGCTGTAGCTCATTACAGCCAGATCGACATGATTGCCCGAACCGCCCGAATGATGGGGTACGAGGTTCTCTTCCCGATCGGTATTGATAGGAACGGAATGCCCGTGGAGATCTACACTGAGAGAACGCACAAGCTGAAGATGCATGACACTCCCAGGGAGAAGTTCTTGGAGCTCTGCCGGCACGCTCTGGACGACTTGGAGGCTGAGATCATAGGGATAATGAAGACCTGTGGCCTCAGTGGCGACTTCGAGAACTACTATCGGACGGACGACGTGGAGTATCGCCGTCTGACGCAGGCTACCTTCATCGAGCTGTGGAAGAGGGGACTGATCTACGAGGCGACGAGGCCCAACAGCTACTGTCGTGACTGTGGAACCGCACTCGCGGACGCTGACATAGAGTATCGGGATGTTCCTTCAAAGCTGGTCTACACGAAGTTTCAGGTCGCCGAGACTGGGGAGGTCATGGAAGTTGGAACGACCAGGCCGGAGCTTCTATGTTCTTGTCAGGCGGTTATCGTCAACCCCGGAGACGATAGGTACCGGGAATACCATGGCTTGCACGCTGTCGTTCCGATGTATGGACGGGAGGTAGAGATCGTTCCTCACCCTGCGGCGAAGCCGGAGTTCGGTACGGGTGCGATGATGATCTGCAGCTATGGGGATTACACAGATGTGCAGCTCTTTCGGGAGTTGGGTCTCGAAGAGATCGTGGCCGTCGACACGGAAGGGAGGATGACGGAGGCGGCGGGGATCTTGGAGGGTCTGTCTGTGGAGGAGGCGCGGGAGAAGATTATCCGAGAGCTGAGGAGCCGAGGGCTGGCGGACAGGGTCGAGGAGGTAAGCCATCGGGTTCCCATATGCGAGCGCAGCGAGACCGTAATAGAGTTCATCCCCATGAAGGAGTACTATCTGAAGCAGATCGAGTTCCTCCCCGACCTGCGGAGGCTGGCCCGGGAGATCGTCTTCCACCCAGATACGCATAGGCAGATCTTGCTCGATTGGATCGGGTCGGTCTCGATCGATTGGCCCATCTCTAGGAGAAGATACTACGGCACGGAGGTACCGGTCTGGTACTGCACCGAGTGCGGCGAGCCACATGTTCCAGAGCCCGGACCGTACTATCAGCCATGGAAGGACGATCCCCCGTTCGATGAGTGTGGAAAGTGCGGAGGGAGGGGGTTCGAAGGAGACCTAAGGACCTTCGACACATGGATGGACTCAGGGGTGTCTCCCCTCTTCATAACTCGGTACGGAAGGGACGGGGAGTTGTTTAGGAGGGGGTACCCGACCGCCCTGAGGCCGCAGGGCAAAGATATCGTGAGGACCTGGCTCTACTACACCATTCTCCGGTGTTACCAGCTGACGGGCAAGGCTCCCTTCGGACACGCCTGGATCATGGGGCTAGGTCTCGACGAGCACGGCCGGGCGATGCACCGGCACCTTGGGAACGTTATCGATCCGATCCCGATACTGGAGCGGTACGGCGCGGACGCCTTCCGGTTCTGGTCGGCCCAGGAGGCCAGCTTAGGGTATGACTTCCGGACCTCCGAGACGAGGATAGCGGGCGCTGGGAAATTCTTGACGAAGTTGTGGAACGTGACGCGGTTCGTGTCTTGCTTCCCCATCCATAAGGGAGAACCCAAGTTGGAGGCGTCCGACAGGTGGATTCTGGCGGAGCTGACTCGGCTCGTGGACGAGTGCATGGCTGGCTATCGGGACTTCAACTTCTTCATTCCTGCGAACAGGATCCGAGAGTTCACCTGGAATCTTTTCGCAC
>JAUWBL010000209.1 GCA_030601715.1 Candidatus Geothermarchaeota archaeon
CTCGCTGTAGCCGTGACCATGTCAGCAGCCCTTCTCATAGTGAAAATGGCCGTTTGGGCTCGCGGGAAGGCTATCTCCTTGATCTCCTACAGAATATCGAAGCTCGGGATGGCTAGTTAGCCACAAAGCCGAATCTCTCACGACACCGCTGGCAAGACCCCTCACATTCCTTGTGCAGCAAGAGGTAAGTTCTTCCGCAGCGGAGCAACGACCCTCGTCCTCGTAGGCGCGATAATCATCTTGGTGATCGTCTTCGCGTCCCAGCTCCCCCAGCTCGCGAGCGCTCTGGGCCAGGAGACGGTTCCCGAAGAGGTGGTTGAGATAGCGTCTGCTATCTCAGGTTCTCCCGTCTCCGGTTCGTACACTGTGGACATCGGACCCTACGATTCAGTCGCTCTGACGTGAGGCCTGGAGATGGGCGTGTATCTATTCCTGGGTTCGGCGACACTCAAGATCCTTGGGGGGCTGCTCGTAGGGAAGGGAACAGCACCTGTCAGACCTGCCTTCTGTTCCAAGTGTGGATCCCCCGTGAAAGCCGGTCAGACCTTCTGCGGCTACTGCGGAGAAAAGGTTGCCTAGCCCGGAAGATTCTGCCTTCCCTACATCTCGGAGACCTTGGCTCCACAGGACGAGCAGACGTTCAAGTCCCCCTTGAGTTCTGCTCCGCACCGAGTGCAGAACCGAAGCCTCTTGACAGGCTGGATCTCGGACCCACAACTCCCGCAGAACCTCACTCCGGGCTCGAGTGGACTCCCACAACTCTGGCACAGGGCCACGCCCAGCTCTGGCTTCTCCACTTCCTTCTCCGCTAGCGGAACCTTCCCGATTTCCTCAATCCTCGGGTACTCTTTGCAGTTGTAGCAGTAGAACCTCTGGTACTGCTCGATGTACGTCAAGGGCATTCCACACTTGGGGCAGTCCGGCCCTGACACCATCGGCTTCGCCTGACCCGCAGCCAGATAGGCTTGGACGTCTTCCCTCCGGATGAGGTAGACAAGGGCGACTCCCCAAACGATCATCCCCGTCAAGGAAGAGGTAGCTACATAGACTAGGTCGGCGAAGATCGCAACGCCCGACAGCACCAAGATCCCCCTTCTCGCCCAAGGCTTCGTCTTCCACACACCGTAGAGCATAGCAAAGCTTGCTATCCCAAAGGCGAGTAAGAGGATGCCCACCACAGCCAACAGCCCAGCGCCGAATGCTGCAAGCAAGGCCCCAATTGTGAACAGGAGTAGACCGTTGAGGAGCATCCACACACCTAGGATGGCAAGCACAATCACAGCTAACAGGGCGGCCCTAGGTCTCGGCGCCGAAGACAATACTCAACCCACCCTCCGGGTCACAGTCCATAGTCGTCCAACGGAATATAAGAACCGTCTGTTTGACTAGGGCTCGCATATAAGGAAAGCTCAAGGACTCTTTGGATCTAGGTGAACAACATAGAATGCAACCATGCCCCAAATGCGGCAAAGAGATCAAGCCTGACGCCAAATTCTGCCCCTTCTGTGGGCAAACGGTGACACCCGTTCCACCAGCGATGCCACCCCCGCCGGAAAAGGAACCCAAGCCAAGAATCGCATCCAAGCGAAAACCTAGGATCCCCCTCAACCTGAAGACGGTGGGCCTCATCCTAGCAGGGTTGCTGGCGGGAGTCGCCCTCTTCTCCGCAGTCGCCTACGCGGGAGCCGTGCCCGGCCTCACACCATCAGTGACTCTCCAAATAGGCTTCCAAGACCTATCCCTACAGATAGACAGCATATCCAGCGAACTCGACTCCCTCTCACAAGCCCTAGCAACCCATGAAGCGAACCTCGCAACCCTTGGCCAAGACATACTCAGCCCCCTCAGCCTGATCAACCAAAGCATCGAAGCGGTCTCCACCTCCCTCAGCTCAACCCAAACCACCCTGACCGCCGCCATAGGCGACCTCTCCGCTGACGTCTCCCAGCTCGGTTCCACGCTGCAGAACGAGGTCGACGATCTATCCGGCGACATAGCCGCCCTCTCGAGCGAGTTCCAAGGCTTTCAAACGCTCCTGTCCCAGGTAGAATCCACCGTAACCTCGGAGCTAGACCCTATCGGCGAAACCCTCACCGCCCTGTCTGACGATTTCCAGTCCTTCGGTTCGGATTGGCAGACGTTCCTAGGCGAATGGACCACCCGGTCAACGGAGTGGACCGACTTCCAGAGTAGCTGGTCCAACTTCCTGAGCGTGACAATGGCGGGCATCCAGAGCCAGATCTCATCCCTCTCCAACCATGTGGGCAGCCTCCAGACAGACGTAACAGACGTCCTCACTAGGATCGGAGAACCAACCTCCACCCTCTTCGGAGAACTTAGCGACCTTCAATCGATGGTAGGGGATATCTCCACGAGCATAGACGCCATGACGACGCAGCTGGACGCCGCCCTCACCGACATCGCGACGCTGACGACGCAGCTGACGGCCTTGGCCGACGACCTAGAGGACATCCAAGGGGGCCTCAGCGATGTGTTGGTCGCCCTGGAAGACGTGCCGACACAGCTCTCCGCCCTGTTCAGTGATGTGAGCAGCCTCCACACAGAGGTGGAGGCCATAGGGGCTAGTCTGGAGTCTGGAGGAGCGTTCCT
>JAUWBL010000154.1 GCA_030601715.1 Candidatus Geothermarchaeota archaeon
GCGTGGGCCAAGCCCGGCTTCTGGTACGTGAGATCCTTCTTCCAGGACAATGGTTTGAGCGTACCCGAGACGTGGAATGAGTTCAAGTCCCTGCTTGCTGCCATCGCGGAGATACCCGGCATCGAGGCTCCCATAGCTAGCGGAAATACTGATGGATGGCCACTGACAGACACAACGGAAGCATTCATAATGGGTCGGGGGAGCCCACAGCTGCAACTAGACCTGATAGAAGGAACAGTGTCGTGGACAAGCCCTGCGGTTCGAGCGGTCTTTGAAGACCTGGTGGAGTTGCTGGAGGCGGGCTACTTCAGCGTCCCAGACGAGTGGACAGGACAGATTACGAAGCTGTGGAACGGGCAATATGGTATCTACTTCATGGGCAACTGGATGACCACGATGGAACAAGTCGAGGACTTGAGCGACCTGGGCTTCTTCGCCTTCCCCGAAACGACGGGGGCAGCTGGAGGTGGCGACTGGGTCATAATACCCAAGTACACGGAGAATGAAGATGACGCCAAGGAACTCTTGGAGTATCTGGCGGGGGCCGACGCCCAAGAGATAATGGTCAGGGCCGGAGGATTCCTCGCAACAAACATCGATGTTCCAGCGGATGCGTACTCAGAAGCTGACAAGGAGGTGGTGGACTTCCTGGCGACGGTACAGATTGTGAACGACCTTGACGATACCATAGGGGATCCATTCCTCCGCGCGTTCCGGGATCAGCTCAAGCTTCTCTGGGTCGACCCAGGGGCCTTGGACGACGTACTTGAAATCCTAGAAGAGAAGGCACAACAGTCACGATAGAGCGACCATAACACGGGGGTACGGATACACGCGCCGCCGCTACAGAACCCCCCTCCTCTTTCTTATTCCTTCCCTAGTACTACTCTCACTGTTCGTGTTCTACCCTACGCTGTACACTCTGTACCTGAGCTTCTTTTCCTTCGACGGCCGCTCCATAGGCGACTTTGCCGGATTGTCCAATTACTTTGAGGTCTTCGGGAGGCGAGAATTCCTGAACCTCGATAGGTCCGTCCTTCAAGGACCTCCACTGGGAGCACTCGTCCACAACGGCTTATGGATAGCGATTCAACTCCCGTTGTCGCTTGTTCTCGGTCTTTTCCTAGCCGTCCTGCTCAGGGAGGTCAAGGGTGGCTCCGTAATCAAATCCATCATCTTCTTGGGCATGGTGATCCCCATGATCGTCGGCGGCATGCTTCTTCGATTTGTCTACCAATCTGACGCGGGCGTCGTAAACGCGGTTCTTCGCTCCATAGGCCTCGAAGGCATCGCGAAGACCTTCACGGCTTTCCCCGATACTGCTCTCTACTCCCTCATTCTCGGGACGGTGTGGATATGGACAGGGTTCTCGATGATAGTGTACTCAGCGGGACTGGAGGGTATTCCGAGAGAGCTGTACGAAGCCGCAGAAATCGACGGCGCTTCACGAGTCAGAGTGTTCCGGCATATCACAGTCCCAATGCTCAGACCGGCCCACGTGGTGGTTGTGACCATGACCCTTCTATGGAACCTCAAGATATTCGACATAGTCTACGTCGCGACAATGGGGGGCCCGGGTGGTGCCACCAACGTCTTGGCATACCTCATGTACCTTGACGCGTTCAAAAATCTCCCTCCAGATCTCGGGACCGCTTCAGCCATTGCAACTCTGCTCACTCTCATGACCTTCGGGTTCGCTGCCTACATGGTGAGGACGATGGTGAAGCAATGAGGCTGCGGAGGTCCACCGTCATTATTCACGTTATTGCGTGGTCCGTGGCTCTCGTCTGGATCGTGCCCTTCCTCGGAGTGGCCGTGGCCTCAATTAGACCGTATCCCGAGGTCGTGAACGGTTGGTGGAATCTCGAAGAGTTCAACCCCACTCTCGAAAGCTACGCGTCAGCATGGAACCACACGTCAGCCCCCCTCAGCACCGGGGTGAGGAACTCTCTCATCGTGGCGATACCCTCAACCGTCATACCCATTTTCGTAGCCTCTTTGGCGGCCTACTCCTTCGCCAGGTTCCGGTTTCCCACAAGGGACCTCCTCTTCCTAGCCATAGTTCTTCTGATGACGATCCCCCAACAGATGGTCATCGTACCCCTCTTCCAGATCGCTGTCAGCCTCAACCTCTGGGACACCTACCTGGGCCTAATACTGGTGCACTCGGCGTTCGGTCTCCCCTGGATAATCCTCTTTCTCAGAAACTTCTTCTCCGTCCTTCCCGTGGAGGTGGAGGAAGCCGCCATGATGGACGGTGCCTCGGATCTCCAGATATTCTTCAGGATAGTTCTTCCGATGTCCCTGCCCGCTCTGGCCTCCGTAACTGCCCTTCAGTTCGTCTGGGTGTGGAACGATTTCTTTTTCCCTCTGGTCCTCCTCTTTTCCCCAGACAAGCTGGTGGCCACACAGGCCATACCCATCATGAAGGGGAGATATTTCATAGACTGGAGCCTAGTTTCCGCCGCCTCCATAATCGTGATGGCGGTTCCGGTTCTCATCTACTTGTTGCTCCAAAGGTACTACGTGAGGGGCATCGTGGCCGGGGCGGTCAAGGGCTAGCCAAGAGGAGAAGGCTTCATCTCTGTTCATCAGGGTGCATTCTGGCAAATTAGTGAGAGGTCAGTCGATGACGCCTGCCCTGAAGGAACTCGTTGGACCATAGGAGAGGCTCTGGGGCTTCGAGCAGGCGGTTCGCCGCAGCAACTAACCTAATATGTTGATGACTTCGTCCGGAGAAACTCCGAATTGGAGAATCGAACCAGCCACTGGACACTACTGGTAAACCGTTTTACGAGCGAGAGCATACCTTGCTCCTATGCGCATAGCGATAGTTCCCCACATCCACTGGGACAGAGAGTGGTACCTACCCTCCGGTAGCTACCGCCTACTCCTCACCGAGGCCATGGACAACGTCTTGAGATATCTTGAGAACGGTACGTTGCCGACCTTCATCTTGGACGGCCAAATGGCGGTCGTCGAGGATTATTTGAAGCTTAGACCGGGCAACCAGCGGAGAGTTGAAAGGCTGGTCAAAGAGGGAAAGCTACTCGTCGGCCCCTGGTACACTATGCCCGACGAATTCCTCGCCGGGCCGGAGGTCCTCGTCAGAAATCTAATGCTTGGAATGCGGATGAGCCGAGAACTTGGTGGAACCTTCAAAGTGGGATACCTCGTCGACTCCTTCGGACACATCACCCAGCTACCCCAGATTCTTCGAGGCTTTGGGATCGACAGTCTTGTCTTTCAAAGAGGGCTCGGAGATGAGGGGGAACACCTCGGGTCAGAATTCAAGTTCGTGGCCCCTGACGGCTCGTGGGTCCACGCCGTGTTTTTGGTCGAAGGCTACTCCAATGGTTCGAGGCTCGGTTTCGGAACGGCGGAGCAACCCATGCATCTTTGGAGGTCTCCAGCAGGTGGCCTATCTGTTATCCCAGAAGAGTATCTGTCGGAGATGTCCTATGATTCCGAAGAGGCCATAAGAAAGATAGAGAAGTCCCTCTCCGTGCAAAGCAGATATTCCCGCACCGGGTGGGGGTTGATCTTCGCCGGACAGGATCACGAACCCCCTAATCCACATCTCGCTGAAACGATACGCAAACTTAGGGCAAAGGGGCATTCCGTC
>JAUWBL010000075.1 GCA_030601715.1 Candidatus Geothermarchaeota archaeon
GTTATGTCTTGGATCGTCCCTAGGACCTGCTGTGCTTCTGCGACGAGATCCTTGGGGTAGACGACCTCCACGTCGTCGTAGTTGTTCTCGACGAACTCTTCGATTCTCTCGGTGTCTTCGGGCGTGAGTGGTCTGACCTCGATGGCGCTGATTTTTTCCCCGGGGAGGCCAGAGAGCGCTCGCGCGTCGTCGAGCGGGATCAATACGATGGCGGCGTCGGCCAGGGTGTTGGTTTCAAAGATGCCGACTACGCGAAACTCAAGGGGCTCCACTTCGAATGTGTCTCCCAGGTCTAGGCCCAGTCGCTTCGCCACCCTCGTTCCTACTATCGCATCTCCCCGGGCAGCTGCGTCGAATGCCTCCCCCCGTGTGATGAACTCGGGGGAGACTATCTCTGAGTAGGCCTCAGTTATGCCTATCAGGGTCGTGATGCTGAACGTTCCGGTTGGGCCGATCTGTCGGACGACGTAGATCTCGGGGCTGACGGCCTTGGCGTAGCCCGTCTCCTCTATCGCGTCAGCGATGGAGGCGTCTATGATGGAGAGAGCCTGGTCGATGGATCCCTCCTTCTGGATGATGACGTTTCCGCTTAGGAGCTCAATCGACTGGGAGACTCCCGCCTCGAAGCCGTCGAGGATGGTCAGCAAGGATGTGACCAGCATGACTCCGATCGTGATCGCCAGTATGACTAGGGCGGTTCTGAGCTTCCGGCGTTTGAGGTTGCTGAAGCTGAACGACACTAGGTTCATTTTCTCATAGGGACTCCACTGGGCGAAGATGCCTCGAATCGGAGCTCCATCGAATACTCTGAGGATGTCCTAAATCAGTTTGGGGGATGTTGCGCAGTCCAGAGCATGATAGTCGTGGTAAGCCCGCTCTCTCACCTGGCCGTCGTGTCGGCGTCGAGGGAGAAGGATAGGAGGCTTTCGGCTTCTTCGTCGAACCAGAAGTGGCCGGTGAAAGTCTCTCCTGATAGCAGCAGAGGAAGCCAGTGTTTGTCGTCTTCCCACATATCTTCGTAGGGTATCTCGTTCTCGTGGAACCACTTGAGGCTGCCCTCGTCTCCCGATCGTGTGCTTCCCTCGAAGTCGAGGCACTCGAAGACGTGGACTATCCAGTCTGGCTTCCCCTTCTCTCCGAAGTAGAATGTGAGTTTTCCCCGCTCGTCCAGAGCCGAGATCCTGAGTCCCGTCTCCTCTTCTACCTCTCGGATGGCTCCTCTCTTCGGGTCCTCGCCCTCTTTGAGCTTTCCTCCGGGGGCGTTCCACTTTCCCTTTCCAAAGCCTCTGCTCTTCCTGATCAGCAGGACCTTGTTCTCCTTTTTGATGTGGCACACCGTCGCCAGGATTGTCAGTTCAGCCCACCTCTGTCCACGTGGTCTTCACGGGCTCTGTGGGATGTACTTGTTGACGATTGGCATCCTCCAGCCGATTCCAAAGGCCTTCCTCGTTATCTTTATGGTTGGAGCTGCCTGCCTCCTCTTGTATTCGGCTCGCCTCATGCGTCGGATGGCGTCCTCCACCATGTCTCTTGTGTAGCCCTCTTGGAGCAACTCCTCCTTCGTCTTCCGCTGCTGTACTATTTTCTCCACCAGGGGAGACACCACATCGTAGTCGAAGGGGTCATACTGGCCTGGCCGCAGTTCGGCCGAGGGCCGCTTCTTGAAGCACCTCCTTGGAATGATGTCCTCGCCCCTTCTTCCGTTGTAGTAGTCGGCCAAGGCATAGACATCTGTCTTGCTGACATCACCTATGACGGCCAGACCGCCCGTCATGTCTCCGTAGAGGGTGCAGTAGCCGAGGGCCAGCTCCGTCTTGTTGCCGGTGGACAGGACTAGGTAGCCGAACTTGTTGGAGAGGGCCATGAGGATGTTGCCTCGGATGCGGGCTTGGATGTTCTCTTCGGCCGTGCCGAACTCCGTGCCCTCGAAGTGGGGCTTCAGGGTCTTCTCGTAGCTTCGGAAAAGGGCATCTATGGGAATGACCTCATACCCTATGCCCAAGTTCTGGGCCAGCCTGCGGCTGTCCTTTTCGCTGTGCACACTGGAGAAGCGTGAGGGCATGTAGACGCCCAACACGTCCGATGGCGATACGGCCTCAGCGCCGATGCAGGCGGTGAGGGAGGAGTCTATGCCTCCGCTGAGCGCGACGACCGCATTCTTGAATCCTGTCTTTCTCATGTAGTCCCTGAGACCTAGGACCAGGGCGTTGAACATCTCCTCCTCCCGGTTGTAGGGTGGTGGCTCCGTAGGTACGGCTCTTGCAGCCTTCGTGTCGATGTCTACGATGACCAGATCCTCTTCGAACTGTTTGCCCATGGCCAAGAGATTGCCTCGGCTGTCGAAGGCGAGGCTCTGGCCGTCGAAGACCAGTTCGTCCTGTCCCCCCACCATGTTGACGTAGAACACGGAGAGGTGGTGCCTCTCCGCCTTCCGTTTGAGGATCTCCTGGCGAACGAAGCGTTTTCCAACGTAGAAGGGGGATGCGTTTATGTTGATGAGGATCTCAGCTCCCTGCTTAGCCAGGGAGTCGGTGACCCTGGTCTCGTAGCCCATGGCCTCGTCCCACAGGTCCTCGCAGATGGAGACCCCCACCCTGATCCTCCCTTGTCCCGCAGGAAGGAGGACGGGCTCGTTTTCGGCGGCCGGGGTGAAGTATCTGACTTCGTCGAAGACGTCGTAGGTTGGTAGCAGGGTCTTGTGAACTGTTGAGAGAAGCTGCCCGTCGGAGAACACTGCCGCTCCGTTGTAGAGGTCGCTGCCCTCAGAGTCTACGAAGCCGATGATCCCGCTGACTCCCGCTGTTTCGCGGATGATGTTGAGAAGGAGGCTTTTGTTTTCCTCCACGAAGGGTTCGTGCCCCTTGATGTCGGCGGTCCGAGCCTCTCTGGGGGGCAATAGATCCAGTGGGGGATAGCCCGTCATCACCATCTCGGGGAAGACTACTAGATCCACCCCCTTCTCGATGGTCTTCTTGATGTAGTCCGTCACTAGGTGGGCGTTGCCTTTGAGGTCTCCCACCGTGGGGTTGACCTGCGCCATGGCGACCCGTACTTTCATCCCTTCTACTTCCTCCAGTCGCTCCGAGGGCGACATGGAGATCTAGGTCGTTTCGTCTTTGTATGCTTCATCCGGCTTGTTCCTTTTCCCAGAGAGGGCTGTGCTCTGAGTTCTGCACACGCCTGGCTTGTTGTCTGGTCATTCAAGGTGGGCGTTGACGAACAGAGACCTTGCAGAGAGAGCTCCACCACCGAGAGGAGTGCAGTTGTGAAGGATGTGTAAACGTCAGCCAGGCATGTTTTACACTCATTTCCAGTCCGCCGGGGAGGCAGGCCGCTATCTGAAGAAGGAAGCTGAGTGATGCGGTTGGGAGATCACGGACAGGCTCGGGATGTTCTCCTAAGGGTCGGCTGTTTCCCGGGGTGTGCGTGTGTGTGAGGAAGAAAAAAAAATTTCTGGCTGTGAGGGGAGAGGAATCGCTCTACCCGAGCTGTTCGCGTTGAGAGAAGACTAGGGAGTTGCTTCGGCTTGGGAGGGGTGGTGCGGGGGGTGGGATTCGAACCCACGAAGGCCTTCGCCACAGGAGCCTCAGTCCTGCCCCATTGACCTGACTAGGGCACCCCCGCCGCAACCGTGGAGCCTCGGGCGGGATTTGAACCCGCGATCTGCTGCTCTCCTTCCGCGGTACAAGGCAGCCGCCTTGCCCCTAGGCCACCGAGGCACAATACTCATCCCCGCGCCATCAAAAAACTGATTCGAGGGCCACCCTACTTCAGTAGCCATACTGTCCAACCGTATACCTACCGATTGTTTCCTTTTTCCCGGGAAGGCTATAGGTACTCTCTGACTACTTATAAAAAAGGTTAGACGGGTGGACGGGTGGACGGCCAAGGCTGGCGAGGGCGACCAACTTTGAACGCAGGAAGAACAATTCAAGCAGTTGGCTTCCATTGTATGCTTGTCGTGGGGAGGGCCAGTTCCCTAAGCATTTCATGCACTATCTGGTCGAGGAGCGGGGACAGCAACAACCCCGGAATGTTCGGATAGTGATGGCTGATGACCCGAGATTCGCTCATACACAACTTGATCGTGCGCGCCTCCAGCTTCTGTCGCCCTTTCACCATTCTATGTTATCATGAGGTTTCCCAAGGAAGCGATCCCCCTTCCTACTGTGAACCTGAACAGGTCGTTTCGGTGCAAAGCCTGCGACGACAACTCCAACTGCTCACCAAGCTGTTCGAGGTCGTCACCCTAAGAGACCTCCAAAAGACGCTTCACCAACGCGGTCCACGAGCACGCCCCCTGCTGGTGTTGACCTTCGACGACAGCTATGAAAGTGTGTTCACCCATACCGCTCCGCTGCTGGAGCAACAAGGTGTACGTGCTACCATATTCGTCAGTACATCCGTGGTGGACTGTAAACGGGTGTTGTGGCCTGAAGTCATCTACATGTTGGTCCGATACGCTCCTCTGGTTCAACTAATCGAGGCATGGCAGGACAACTTCAAAGAACCACGGGTTCAACGCGCGATTCGATTGGTGACTAACCCAAGACGACCCGTGCAGCTCCTCGAGTTCTTGAAGCGATTGCCAGCCTCCCAAGTGTTGGAAGCAACCCAAAACCTCTGGAAGGAGCTTAGCCGGTTCATCCCCGAGGACGCCCGCCCCCGTTACCTCAACGCTCACCAGATCAACGCTCTGCACCAAGCCGGGTTCGAAATCGGCGGGCACTCGCTCAACCACCCCATCCTAACCCAAGCCTCCGAGGAAACGGTTCAACGAGAAATCGGAGACGACAAGAAGCAGCTTGAAGAAATCGTGGGCCAGCCACTTGTATCCTTTGCATATCCCAACGGCAACTACAACGGGGTGGTCCAGCGGGTGGTCGCCCAACAAGGCTACCGCTGGGCCGTCACCTTGGATGGTCGGTTGCGATCAAACGAGCCAATCGACTGGCTAGCCCTGGAGCGAATCGAACAGCGTTGAGACCCGTACGAATCATGTCCAAGAAAGAGCCACCGAGGGTGCTGTTTTTCGTTGAAGAGTTGAAGGTGGGAGGCGCACAACGGGTCTGTCTTCTCTACGTCAATCACCTCAAGGTCATTCAACCGCTCATGTTGCTGATGCAACGGGAAGGTGAATTGCTAAGGGAGGTGAACCCTCAAATCCCTGTCATTGACTTGTCCGCGCTCTGTCCGAATCTGCCCTTACCCTTCCTGCTTAAAGGCATCTCATTGTTTCGGCAAGCGTACACGCTCCAACGGCTTACGGTTAGGGAGAACTGCGCGATTGTTTCAAGCTTCGATCGACCTGCCAATTTCATCGCGGTCCTTGCCAAGATCCTGTTTGCTCGGCATTTGCGGGTTGTCATCAGCGAACACACTGTCACCAGTGATTACTTGAAGCACAGCGACCTAGGACTAGCCGGGCGCTCGATACACCGAATCCTCACGCGAATCACCTATCCTCGAGCTGATCTCATCGTGGCTGTTTCACAGGGCGTACAACGCGATCTGATTGAAAACTTTGGCATTCCTGCCGAGCGAATCGTGGTTCAACACAATCCAATTGACATAGAACGGGTGCGAACCTGTGCCCGGGAGCACGTGGTCCATCCTCGCTTGCTGAACCTGGACGTACCGCTCGTTGTGGCCGTTGGCCGTCTCGACAAGATCAAAGGATTCGATTTTCTGGTTCAAGCCTTCGCCGAACTGCTCAAGAAAGTTGATTCGAAGCTAGTCATCATTGGTGAGGGGGAGGAACGTTCCAGTCTATGCAAGATGATACAAGAGCTCGGACTCCAAGAGAATGTCACCTTGCTGGGCTACCAGGGGAATCCGTGGAAATACATGGTGCGCGCAGATGTGTTTGTTCTTTCGTCCTTGGTGGAAGGATTCCCTAACGTGATCGGCGAGGCTCTTGCTCTGAGTCTTCCAGTGCTAG
>JAUWBL010000177.1 GCA_030601715.1 Candidatus Geothermarchaeota archaeon
GTGTTCTTCACAATGGCTGCTCCAATTTCCTGCGCTCTCTCTCGGAGGGGCAGGGGGTAGACGCGGATGTCTGAAGGGAGTTCCTCGGGCAGCTAGAAGCCGGAGGAGTCGTGGATGAGGACAGCGTCACGGGTGAGGTCCGCGAGACTCCTCTCGATCGTCTCGCGGGTTAGGGCCACGAGAAGGTCGAGATCGTCGGACCGGGCCATGACGGGACGAGGGCCCATGCTGAGTTCGTATGAGGTGTATCCTCCTCTGATCTGGGTTGAGAACTCCCTGTAGGTGTACAGGTGGAATCCGCTTCTGGCGACCGTCCTGGCCATAACGTCGCCTGCGGCGTCGACTCCCTCCCCGGAGAGGCCACCCAGTCTCCAAGTTAGAGTGGGTTGCAAAGCCTTTCACCACAGCAGATCGGAGCCGGCTGGTCAAATGCTGATATCGGAACCGTTTCTGTTTATTGTGGGTCTAGGGAACTCATTGGTGGCGTTCGGCAAGTGGCTGTAGAGAATCTGCTTCTTGAGATCAGAAACCTATGGAAGAGCTACGACGGACACCCGGCGGTTCGTGGGATGGATCTCGAGGTTCAACCGGGGGAGATCTTCGGCCTTCTGGGTCCGAACGGAGCCGGGAAGACCACCATCTTGAAGATCGTGGTGGGGCTTCTGAAGATGGACAAGGGGGTGGTCCGGGTTGACGGAATGGACATAGAGGAGGAGCAGTACGAGTACAAGAGGGTCTTAGGCTACCTCCCGGAGAGCCTGGCGCTACCCGAGTATCTGACCGTCGAGGAGTTCCTAGGCTACGTCGCCAGGGTGAGGAATGTCCCGAAGGACGTCATCGCCCAGAAGGCCGACATGTACCTCAGGATGCTCGACCTCGAGGACAGAAAGAGTGACCTCATAGTCTCCCTCTCGAGGGGGATGAAGCAGAAGCTGGGGATGTCGGCTGCCCTCATCCACGACCCCGATCTCCTCCTCTTGGACGAGCCTCTCGTCGGCATAGACCCCTCGGGACAGCACACAATAAAGGAGGGGCTTCGCGAGATGGTACGCCAAGGCAGGTCGGTCCTCGTGTCGACCCATATGTTGGACACGGCGGAGAGGCTGTGTGACAGGGTCGGGATCATCCACCGCGGTCGGAACGTCGTCGCGGGGGACATCAAACGGCTCAGAGGGTTGGCGGAGACAGGGGAGAACTCGACGCTGGAGCAGGTTTTCTTGAAGCTGACCGGGGAAGAAGAGGAGGTCGTGGAGGAGCGAAAGAGGAGAAGAGGGCTGTTCGGATGGTTTAGGAGGTAAGCTCCGTGACGCTGGCGACCATCCTCAAGTTCAAGATCAAGGAGTACTTTGGCTCCGTCAGGGCGTCGAGAGGGAGCTTCTTTCTCGCCCTGTCTGGCCTAGCTTGGCTTAACGCTATGGGCCTCATTGCGGGTTTCGTTCTGCCCGAGGCCTTCCTTTTGTACGAGCCCGATGTGTTGCTGAACGCTATGGCTGCCTTTCTCTCCGCCTACTTGGCTGTTTTCCTCATGCTGAGCATGAGGGGGGGCATGACGACCTTCCAGGCTGAACTCGACTTTCTGATGACCTCCCCCGTCCGCCCTAGAGTGTATCTGGTCGCCGACCTCCTTTTCCAGCTTCTCTCCATTCACGTCTTCTTCTCCCCGATGATTCCCTTCGTGCTGGCGACAGGGTTGCGTCTGGGACTTCCTCTTTCGAGCCTACTCATAGGCATCGCTTTGTATGAAGTCTACCTCGTGATGGGCCTAATGTCGATGCAGAGCCTGGGGGTCATCGGTCTACGGTGGCAGTCAAGGTGGCTGACACTGCTGACATTTCTCCTGATAGGGCTGCTGATCCTTCCAAGCCTTGGATTAGTCGGATTTCTCTCGGTCAACTACTCTGACATCCCACTTCCCGCGACGCTCGTGAGTAGTCAACTGATCTCTCTTCTGAGAGGGGTTGCGATCGACCTGGGGGCATTCTCCGCCTTTCTCGCCTATCCTCTGGTAGTCTCCCTTCTCTATCTTGCGGTTTCCAGCAAGAACTTCTTTCAGTATGCGAGACCAACGGTGGCTATCGCGTTTGGAGAGGCGAGCTTCCGGGCCAAATCCGTGCAGACCAGGCGATTGATCAAGAACCTCGGTCCACTCACGAAGCTAGTGACGCTGGACTATCGCAAGGGAGGACTTCTGGGCTTCCTTGCGAGGAAGGAGCTGATCCGGGTCGTAAGGGACGGAAGCCTCCTGATGGTCCTGCTCATCTTCGCGATCTACGGCGCCATCGGTCTGACCTCCGCAAGCCTCACTCAGCAGAATGCGGATGTCGCTGGTGGCCAAATGTTCAGCTTGGTCGTCTACAGCGCTCTTGTCCCGACAATGCTTGCGGTTAGCTGGAGCACATCGGAGAGAGCAAACTTGTGGATCATCCTTGTCTCCGGCCGCAGCCTAGCGAACTACTTCCAAGCCCTCTTTGCTGTCTTCGCAGCGCTGGCCGTCGCAATCCCCCTGGGTCTTTTGATCATGGTGTCACTCTTCGCTGGCGCTCCGTCGCTATGGCTTCTGCTTGGAGCCCTAGCGGTGTCATCCTTCTCTTCGGCTTTGTCCATCTACTCGCTAGTGGCGTTCAGCCCCGTGAGGCAGGGGGCCTTCTCGACAGCACAATTCTTCACGATCGGGTTTTCGGTGTTGGGCGCCTTGTTGCTCTCTTCACCGTTTCTTGCGGTCATGACTCTCGAGAATGCCCTGTCACCGCTGATTCAGCTCGTGCTGGGTGTCTCGTTCCTGGGCTACACTGGGGTTGCCCTCTACGTCTTGGTTGGACGGATACAGAAGAAAGCTGCTGAGATGTAGGTCTAGGCCCGCCTTCCTTACTTGGTTAGCCCTTGACTTCCGCCCTCTTCAAGGCGAACCAGGCGATGAGACAGAAGACGAGGATGTAGGTGAAGGCAATGGCCACGCTTTGCACGAGAACTAGGCTCATGGGCTGTTCGTAGAGCAGCTTCGGTGGCCCTTCGAATCCAGATGTACAGAAGGTCACCTCAGCGGCGGGATTCGAGACATATTGCACCAGGTTGGAGGCCACGC